>JBIKWH010000049.1:0-9060 GCA_044356435.1 Vicinamibacterales bacterium | reverse complement strand
CCGCCGAGGCGCCGAGCTGCCGCTTGAACTTGTTGAGATCCTCGGTCTCCGACCCGCCGACGTCGACCCACTCGATGCCCATGTCGCGAAGCTCCCTGAAGAGCAACAGGTAGGAGCTCTGTGAGATCGCGGAGAACCCGGTGGGATCGATCCGCGGGTCGAGCATCTCCTGATCGCGATTCGCGAAGGTCGCATACATCGCGACGGTCGAGTTGCCCGTCTTCTCTCCGATGAAGAGCAGCCCGGGCATGCTGGTCGTGTCTTTCTCGAGAAAGCCGATCTTGCCGAAGTACTGGTCGCCGCCTGCCGCCGGATCGTGGCGGATGAGGCTCATGTAGTCCTCGGGCGTCGAGCCGACCGGGTTCTTGAGGATGGCGAAATGGTTGCGGACCAGCCGCTCCGCGATCTCACGGTCGGCCAGTGTGTAGTCGCGGATGGTGAACCTCAGATCGTTGCGCTGGAGGAAGTTCATGAACCGGTTGAAGGCCATCCGCGCCTTCGTGCGGAAGCCGCGGTTCTCGCTGCCGGGCAGATTGAGGATCTCGCGCCCGGCGCCGAGTCCGTCGCCGATGATGTCGGATAGACGAATTCGCTTGTGATTGTGCGTTTCGTCCTCGGCCGGCGCGTCCTCGCACCAGGGGCTCTCGTCGACGTTGCGGTAGCCGCGGCCGAGGAATTCCTCGTACAGCGGCGTCGGGAGGTGCCGGACGTACACCTCACTGGTGATGCCGAGCGCGCGCAGACGGCGGATGAAGCCGTCGACCTTGGCAAACCCGTCGGCGCCCCACGGGCCGCTGACCATCACGTGCCAGATCGGCGTCTCGATGGTCTTGCGGAAGATGCCGACGCCGAAGAGCGTCTCGCCATCCTCGTAGATCAGACCGTTGCGGCACTGCCGGCTCGTGCCGCGGAGGCTGTAGCCGTTGCAGTAGAGCATGAAGCCGAGGACGCTCGGCATGAAGCCGCCCTGCTTGTAGCTGGTGAAGCGCGGGAGATCCGCCGGTTCGAGCGGCTTGAGCGCCTCGAACTCCTGGATCAGCAGACGCTCGATGCGTTCGCGTTCAGTGGTGGCGGACGCACTGTCGGGTGTGGTCACTTCGGCCGAAGGACGTTCGATCATCGCTGGAGCTGGACGGCGACGCCGATCCGCCTGGAGTCGGGACGGACCGCGCTGAAACGCGTGTCGAGATAGAACAGCATGACGCGCGCATCGGAGCCCTTCAGGATGTAGTTCACGTTGAACTCGGTGGTCGTCTGATCGTAGTCGACGTCGAGCGGGCGGATGCCGCCCGAGAACGTCGCACGGCCGGTCTTGCCCAGAATCTGGAAGCGCCCCGGACCGCTCATCACGGGCAGCAGATAACCGGCGAGCACGTAGCCGCCCGCGTTGGTGGCGTAGCGCGCGTCGTAGCCGCCCAGCCGGTCGTACCGCGCGAGTTCGGCTTCGAGCGTAAACGCGCCACCCGTGCCGACCTTGCGCTCGAGCAGGAAGTCGACGTTGGCGGCAGTTTCGTCGCTGGCCTGCACCTGACCGGCCACACCCAGCGAGAGGATGTTCTTCTCGCCGTAGTAGGTGCCACTGCGGTAGTAGCCCTGCTCGGCGTCCCAGAAGTTCATTTCAGCCCGACCGGCCTTGATGAGCGTCGGCCTGCCGGTGGCCGATGCGCCGTCGAAGACACCGCCCGAGAGACTGAGCTTTCCATATTGGCCCCAGTACGCGGCGCCGTTGGCACGACCCTCTGTGATGAACGGATAGCCGTCCTGCACGCCGTCGAGGTAGATACCCCAGTGATTACCGTAGAACGGGCCATAGAGGTTTGAGCGGTCGCTCGGCGGAATGAACCGCCCGACCCACACGTTGAAGCCGGGCGAGAACTCGAAGCGACCGATGGCATCCATGAGCTGGATGTTGTTGGTCCGCGAATCGAACTCGGTATTGAGCGCGAACTTGACGTCTTTGGTGACGGCCCCGTTCACGAAGAGCCGGGCGCTGTCGAGGAAGAACTGGTCGGCTGCCGGGCTGCCGTCCGTATCGGTCCGTTCAAAGGCCATCCGGGCCGCGATGGAGACGTTGATGGGCACCGGGGCGTCCTGGGCCGCGGCCGGCGAGGCCAGCAGCAGGAGGGCAAGGAAACGAAGCAGCGAGGCGGAAGTGGCGCGCACGGAACGCGCCTGCGCGTCATTTGGGCAGATAGACAGATCGGTCACAGGCCTCGGATCAGCGGACAGTTGTAAGTGTGGGCATTCCCCGCGAGCAAAGCAGCCACGCGGGCAGACGAAGCGGCAGTGGCTGCTCCGCACGCTTGAACGTACACCTCGTCCGTTGGCCTCGTCAAGGTCAGGGCGCCGGATCCGACGCGGACTTCTGCTTCGGCGAGAGGATTCGGTGCCGGTCGCGATGAGCGGAACGCGAGTCGCGCCCAACCGGAAGCGCTGCCGACCAGCCGACGAAACGAGAGTGAGGGATTCGGCGCCTAGGAGCGCCGGGCGTTCCGCCCGGTGCTCTGCGCAGGAATCCCTGCCGAGCAGCCAACGGAACGAGCGAAGCGAAGTGGAGTTGGCTGGGACGCAGGGATTCGAACCCCAATAACCTGCTCCAGAGGCAGGTGTCCTACCGTTGAACGACGTCCCAACACAGCGGGCCCGGATGGGCTGCGCGAAACCAGAATTCTACCGGCTGCGGGGGCGTTCCGGCAAATGAGAGCGGGGCTTGGAGACCCCGCTCGCCATGGACGCCGGGCGTTCCGGCCGGTCTACGCGTGACTCGCGGTGCTCGCGGCCCCCACGGTGACCCGGTCCTTACGCCGCTGGGCGCTGGCCACGCCGCCCTTCCGGCCCGCCGCGCTGGCTTCCTCGCGATTCCACATGTGCGCCGTCCCCTTGGCGTGGGCGGCCCGGCCGCCTTTTGACGACACTTCGCGACGCTTGGATTCGTCCAGCGACGCGAAACCCCGGTTCTCGATCCCCATGTCCGACACTCCGTCCTGCGCCCACGTGGCGCGCACCGATTGGTAGGGTTGCAACCGGGATACCACGGGGTGAGCAGGCCAGATCATGCGAAATCAGGCGGGAATTGCGATGGGGACCCCTCGGCGCAGCACGAAAGATCTCGGGCCTGCGGGGACTTCTTCGCGGCGGATCAATCCGCGCGTCTGCGCCGGGTCAGGCCTGGGCGGCGAGATGAGCCGCAAGCTGCCGGAGCCGCGCCAGTACGCGCTCGCGCCCAAGCAGGGCCAGGACCTCGAAGATCCCCGGGCTCGTCGTGCGGCCCGTCATGGCCACCCGCGCCACGTGAATCAGCTCCCCGGCCTTCACGCCCCGGTCCGCTGCCGCCTGGCGGATGGCCGCCTCCAGAGCCGCTTCGTCGAAGGGGTCCACGGCTTCGAGCACGGTCAGCAGCGACGCGGCGTGGGCCGCGGCCTGTGGCGTCTGCAGGTGCTTCTTCTCGGCGTCCGGCTCGTAGGCGACCGTCTCCACCAGGAACGGGCGCGCCTGCTCGACGAAGTCCCCAAGACGCTTCGCCCTTGGCTGGAGCAGACCGACAAGCCGCGCCATCCAGATGGCGTCGGCGGCAGGCGTCAGCCCGGCCTCCGCGAAGAGCGGCCCGAGCATTTCGACGAGCCGCGTCGGCTGGATCTGCGCGATGTACTGCCCGTTCATCCAGTCGAGCTTCTCGGTGTTGAACACGGCGTTCCCGCCGCTGATGCCGTCCAGGGCGAATGCTTCGATGAGCTCGGCCCGTGTCATCAACTCGCGGTCGCCACCGGGTGACCATCCGAGCAGCGCGAGGAAATTGACCATGGCGTCCGGCAGATAGCCGGCTCGGTCGTACTCCGTCACCGAGGTGGCGCCGTGGCGCTTGCTGAGGCGCTTCTTGTCCTGCCCGAGGATCAGCGGCACGTGCGCGAAGACCGGCGGCTCGACGCCGAGCGCTCGGAAGAGGAGCAGGTGTTTCGGTGTGTTCGAGATGTGGTCGTCGCCGCGGATGACGTGCGTGATCGCCATCTCCGCGTCGTCGACGACGACCGAGAGGTGGTAGGTCGGGAACTCGTCCGATCGCAGGATCACGAAGTCCTCGATGGTGGCGCCGTCCACCTCGATGCGGCCGTGCACCTGGTCATCAAAGCCGACGACACCCTCGGGCACCTTGACGCGCGTGGCGCGCGGCGCCCCGGCGGCGTCCAGCTCGGCGCGGCGCTCGGGCGAGAGGGCCAGGCAGGCGCGGTCGTATCTCCACGCGGCCCCGGCCTGTTCGGCCTGCTCGCGCTCCTGCTTCAGCCGGTCCGGCGTGCAGTAGCAGTGATACGCGTGGCCGGCTTCCACGAGGCGGCCGGCAGCAGCCCGGTAGCGGTCCAGCCGTTCGGACTGCAGGTACGGCGCGTGCGGGCCGCCGACTCCGGGTCCCTCGTCCCAGTCGATGCCCAGCCAACGGAGGCCGTCCAGGATGCCGGTGATCATCTCGGCGGACGAACGCTCCACGTCCGTGTCCTCGATGCGGAGGACAAACGTGCCGCCATGCCGGCGGGCGTAGAGCCAATTGAAGAGGGCCGTTCGGGCCCCACCGACGTGCAGATACCCGGTGGGCGAGGGCGCAAAGCGGACGCGCGGAATCACCCTGTGATTATTTACCGCAGCGGTCTCACCCGTCGCGGCCGGGTCAGCGGGCGGCTTCGCTGACGGCGTACAGGTACTTGTGGCCGCGCAGGTAGAGATGCCGGCCGACCAGCACCGGCGAGGCATCGAAGCCGTCGTCCAGCGTGTTCGTCGTGATCGGCTGATACGTGCGTCCGGCCCTGAGCACGATCGTTCCACCGTCCTTGCCGGGGATGTAGATCCGTCCAGCCGCGGACGCCGGCGACGCGAACACGTTCGGCACACCCTCGAGGCGCTGATTCTGGAACAGCGGTTTGCCGGCCTTGGCCTCGAACGCCGAGAGCACACCGGAGTTCGTCTTGAGGAAGTAGAGGACGCCGTCCACGAGAATCGGTGAGGGCACATAGGGCGTGTCGCGATCGAACGACCAGGCCACGGCCTCCGTGCCGTCGATCGTCCCCTTCGCCTTGTCGAGCCGCACCGCGCGCAGGTCGTTCCCCTGGAAGCCGCTCATCAGGTAGACCATCTCATCGTCGTAGACCGGCGAGGGAATGGGGTTCATCGTCAGACCGTCACCCTCCCAGACGATCGCGCCTGTTTCCAGGTCGTACCCGCGTATGCGATTCATGGCGGGCACAATCACCTGCGCGCGGCCGCTCACCTCGCGCACGAGCGGCGTGGCCCAGGTGTCGATCTCCTTGCGCGGCTGGCGCCACAGCTCCTTTCCGTTCCTGGCGTCGAGCGCCGCGATGAACGAGTCGCCGTTCAGGTGGTCCCACACCACGACGAGCGTGTTCCCGTGGAGCACCGGTGTCGAGCCTTCTCCGAACTGGTTGCGCATGCGCTTGCGGCCGAGGTCGGTCTTCCAGAGCAGCGTGCCGTCGAGCGTGTAGGCGTAGAGGCCGAACGACTCGAAGTAGGCGAAGAGGCGCTCGCCATCGACAATCGGCGACCCTGACGCCCAGGTGCCGTTGTCGACGTGTGCGTTCTCGTGCGGCTCGACTTCATTGGCCACCCGCTGCCACACCGTCTTGCCGGTGTGACGGTCGAGCGCCATGACGACGAACCGGTGGACACCCTTGCCCGGCAGCGAGCCGCGTGGGGCATGCTGCGCGTCGCCATTGACGCCGACCGGAACCGCCGTGGTGAGGAAGAGCAGGTCGCCCCAGACGACAGGCGTCGAATGGCCGCGGCCCGGGATCTCGACCTTCCACGCGATGTTCTTCGTCTCGCTCCACTCGATCGGCGGCTCGGCGGTCCGCGACACTCCGTTCGCGGACGGACCCCGCCACTGCGGCCAGTAGCGCTCCGCCTCGGGGGATTGGGCGCGGAGTTCGACACTGCGGCCGGCCGTCGCGGCCAGCAGGGCGAGAGCGAGCAGAAGCAGGAGCGGGGTTCGGCGCATGCGGTTCCTCGCGCACATGCTACGGCACCGGCAGGACTGGTCGAGTCGCCGGTTTGACCCGACCGGTTCCGGTCACTAGTGCACCGCCGTCGAGACCGCGTCATGCAGATTGTCGTTCATCGGGGCTCCTCGCCAGGAACGCCGACGACGGAATATCGGGAATATGCCGAGGAGGCGTGACGCCGCGAGGGGCGTCGAGGGACGGCAAGATGCGTGATGCGATCTCGACGGCGGTGCACTAGGATGCGCCCATGCGCGCCCGCCAGGCCGTGATCACGTTGCTCGCCATCGTCTCGGCTGCATGCCGCGGCGCGACCCCGCCTCCCGCGCCTCCCGCGGATGTTTCCCCCGAGGAAGCCCGTGCGCAAACCGAGATATGGCGGGCGAAGCACGAGACCGACTACCGGCGTGACTACGCCACGATCGCCGGCCTGCACTTCCTGTCGCCCGGTTCCCAGACGGCGGGAAGCGCCGCCGGCAGCGGCATTGTGTTGCCCGCCTCCACGCCGGCCACGCTCGGCCGGTTTGTACTGGAGGGTGAGGCGGTGCGTTTCGAACCCGCGGCGGGGGTCAGTGTCACGCTCAGGGACCAGCCTGTCACAGCACCACTGGTGCTCGTCGACGATGGTGCGCCGAAGGCGGACGAACTGAAGGTCGGTGACGTGCGGATGGTGATCCACCGCAGCGGCTTGCGGAAATCGCTGCGCGTGTGGGACCCGAACGGCAAGGAGGCCACCGGCTTTCTCGGCTTCACCTGGTTCGACATCCAACCCGCCTACCGCGTGGTCGGCCGGTTCATTCCCGATGCCGAGCCGCGTACCGTGAAGACGGTCAACACCTTCGGGGACGACGACGAATACAAGACGGAAGGCGTGGTGGAGTTCACGCTGAACGGGGAGACGCTCCGGCTGCGCCCGTTCACCACGCGCCCGAAGCGGTTCTACTTCGTGATCCGGGATGCCTCGAGCGGAAACGAGACGTACGCCGCGGCGCGGTTTCTCTATGCGGACCTGCGCGACGACGGCACGACCGTCCTCGACTTCAACCAGGCGTACAACCCGCCGTGCGCATTCAATCCGTTTACGACGTGCCCGCTGCCACTTCCGGAAAACCGGCTACCGGTGAAGGTGCTGGCCGGTGAGCGTGCCTACCCGGTGCACGTCGAGCTGCCGCAATCCTGACGCAGACCCGCCGTGGGCGGTCCGACTCGGCGCACCCTGTAGAGTGATCAGTGATAGTGGCCGTGTTCGGGCGACCAGACACCGGTCGGCGCGGCGATGGCATCGCCATCGTGACGTACGACGGTGATCACGCCGTAGATCACCGCTCCGGCAATCACGGCGATCAACGCGGCGACGCCGATGCGCGCCTTCAGATCCAGTCGCTGCTCCTTGGGTCCGCAGCACTGCTTGTACTTCTTGCCGCTGCCGCAGGAGCAGCGGTCGTTCCGTCCGATTTTGCCTCGTTGCGCCATTCGTCCGTCCAGTCCGGGCGAGGATAACACCAACCTTTTCAAGGATTCGCCACCGAATGCCCGCCGTCCCGGCCACCGCGCCCGCTGACCATCCCTGGCACACCGAGCCGGTCGACGCCGTGCTGCGACGGCTTGACACGAGCACGGCCGGGCTGACGCACGCCGAGGCGGCCCGCCGGCTGGCCGAACACGGGCCGAACGAGTTGCAGGCGCTGGCGCGCGCCTCGGCGTGGCACACCCTGCTCGCGCAGTTCAAGAACGTGCTCATCGTCATCCTGCTGGTCGCCACGCTCCTGTCGGGCCTGCTCGGCCACGCTCTGGAAGCGGGCGTCATCGCGGTGATCGTGCTGTTCGCGGTGGGGCTGGGCTTCGTGCAGGAGTTCCGCGCCGAACGCGCGCTCGACGCGCTGCGTGCAATGGCGGCCCCGCTCGGTCACGCGCTGCGGGAGGGCGCCGAGACGGCCGTTCCGGCGCGGGACCTCGTACCGGGAGACGTGGTGCTGCTGCGCGCGGGCGACCGTGTGCCGGCTGACGCGCGCATCCTCCAGGCCATCAATCTCGCGGTGGATGAAGCGGTGCTGACGGGCGAATCCGGCGCCGTCGAGAAGACGTCCGACCCTGTCCCGCAGGCCGAGGCGGGTCTCGGAGACCGCATCAACATGGCCTACGCCGGCACGCTCATCACCTCCGGGCGCGGTCAGGCGGTTGTCGTGGCGACGGGCATGGCCACGGAGTTCGGCCACATCAGTGCGCTCGTGCAGACGGTCGAATCCGGACGGACGCCGCTGCAGGACAACCTGGACCGCCTGGGGGCGACGCTGGGAAAGGCGGCCCTGGTCGTCGTGGCGCTCATCGTGGCCGCTGGCATCTACCGCGGTCTGCCGCCGCTCGAGATGTTCCTGTTCGGCGTGGCGCTGGCGGTGGCGGTCGTTCCGGAAGCGCTGCCCGCCGTCGTCACGATCTCGCTCGCCGTGGGCGTGCGTCGCATGGTCAAGCGTCAGGCGCTGGTGCGTCGCCTGCCGGTCGTGGAAACGCTGGGCAGCACATCAGTGATCTGCACGGACAAGACCGGCACACTCACGCGCAACGAGATGACGGTCCGGCGGCTGGTCACCGCGGACGGCACGGCCGAGGTCGATGGCGTGGGATACGCGCCAGAGGGCCAGGTGCAGATGGCCGGCGGCGGCGGCGCCGCGTTGCCGGCGGCGGTCGTCGAGCTGCTGCGCGCCGGCGTGCTGGCATCGGACGCGCACCTGGTGTCGGATCAGGGTCGCTGGCGCATCGACGGCGACCCGACCGAAGGCGCGCTCGTCGTGGCCGCCGCCAAGGCTGGCCTGGCCGCCGCGGCGCTCAACGAGCAGGCCCCGCGCGTGCACGAGATCCCGTTCAGTTCCGAGCGCCGGCGGATGACGACGGTACACGACGTGGCGGGCACTCGCGTCGCGTTCTCGAAGGGCGCCGCCGATGCGATCCTCCCCGACTGCCCCCGGCAACTGCGGGGTGACACCGAGATTCCGCTGGACGCGGTGGCACGCGAACACTTCCTCGCCGTCGAGCAGCAGCTGTCCTGATAAGGGCTCCGCGTGCT
>JBIKWH010000456.1:0-2508 GCA_044356435.1 Vicinamibacterales bacterium | reverse complement strand
CCATCCGTCGCGTTCGATTTTGCCGGCCTCGACAGCCGGTCGGTGGTGAGGCTGCCGATCGTGTAGGGCTTCACCTCGATGTTGCGACCGGGAGGCGGCGCTTCCACTCCCACCAGATCCGCGAATCTCGACGCCAGCATGAAGCCCGCGGCTCCTCGGGACGGATCGCTGGGCGTCAGAAAGTCGATCTCGTTCTTCCACCGGTTGACGCGGAGAATCTGCACACCCCAGTCCTGCACCGGCGCGGCCGGATAGCGCAGCGTGCGGAACGGGATCGCCATCTCGACCGTCCAGCCGCCGTCCCATCGTCCCGTCTCGACTTTCCAGACGCCGTTCCAGTCGCCGTTGTACTGCCCCTCGTTGCTGGACTGGCCGTCGCAGCGCCCTCCGATGGGGTTGATGCAGAACGCGAACGCACTGCGACGGTCGTGAAACGTATCGAGCGCAACGGTGATCAGCTCGTTCTGGGACAGGTTGATTGAGGCATCCCGGCGCATCTCGTTGGCCACCATCCGCTCAAGATGGTCTTCGTGCAGTTTCAGCGACACGTAGAAATTCGACCGGTCGAACGCCATCCACACCTCGGCGCGCTGACTGGCGGGCGCGCCCGGTTTCGGCTCGACCTGCGTGAACCCACCAATGGGTTTCGTCTGCGCGTACACCTCCTCGTCGAGCTTGCCGTCGACGCGAAGCGGCTCCGTCAGACGAATCGCACGGACGGTGGCCCGCCCGGATGCGTCCCGCGTCTCGACGTCCGGCGCCACAGGCACCCGCGCTCCCACGGTCTGCGCGGAGAGCGGCGCGGCGAACGCCAGCGCGAACACGGCGGCACACACACGACGGACCATCAGTATCTCCACTTGAGGACGGCCAGGATCCCGACGAGGCCGAGCGTGATCGCGTTGCCCACGATGACCGGCCGCGCGCCGGTCAGGACGCCGTAGGTGAGCCACGCCGCGACACCGATCGAGAAGGTGACAAGCCATCCCACTGAGAGACCACGGGCCGAACGGCTACGCCAGGTATGAAGCACCTGCGGCAGGAAGGCGGCGGTGGTGAGGGTCGCGGCCAGGTAGCCCAGCCACTCGGTGAACATGACCCACGAGTCTAATCCGCGACGTCGTCTGTAGCCTTCCTACTTCGCCGCGGGCGCGGCGGACCTGGACGAACCGTTGAGCTCGAAGATGAGCCCGAGCGTGTCCATGAAGTCGAGGTAGGCATAGCCACCACCGGCCTTGCCATTGGTCCACTTGCCGCCCTTCTTCTGCAGATCGGCAATCTGTTCGTCCATCCTGGCGCCGACGTTGATGGCCAGGTGCTGCGGCGACGTGCCCTTGTGCCGGGCGACGAACTCGCTCCACGGCGTCGGGCCACCAACCGACTCGATGAACTCGAGGCCCGTACCCTGGTGCATGTGGAACCCGATGCGCAGTGACGCGGCCATGTTCCACGCGTGGTTCGGCGGGTACTGCGAGTCCTTGTAGTCCATGATCTTGGGCGCCGCGGCGCCGAAGATCCCGGCCATGGCTGCGGACGCTGCCGCCGCGTCGGCGGCCGCCCATCCCACGTGCGTGGCCGGCAGCGCGCCAAGCGGAGGCAGCGCGTCGCCCGGTGGCACGGCCGGCGCCATCCCCTTCTGCGGGTTCTGCTTCCCGACCTCGATGGTCGTGCCAATGGAGTTGGCGAGGTTCACAAACGCGTAGAAGCTGCCCTTCTCCCCAAGCGTCCAGGTGCCGCCCTTCGCCTCGAGTGCCTGTCGCATGGCGTCGACGCTGCCGTTCGGCCCTTCGACGATCGTGCCGACGTGCATGATGCTCAGGCCATGCGCCCGCAGGTGGTCATGGTACGGACCGTACTGGCTGACCGGCTGCGTCAACTCGATGTGGAAGTTCGGCATGTAGAAGGTGGCGAGCTTGATCTCGGCCTTCCGCCCGTCCGGCAGCGGCAACGGAATGGTGGTGGCCTTCACCGGGCCAAAGCCCATCACCCGCTGGTACTCCTTGATGGTCTTCTCGATGTCGGGCGTGGCGATGCCGATGTGATTCACCTTGGCGGTGGCCAACTCGGTGGCCTGCGCGCGCAGGCCTTCTGGCCGGCTCGCCAGCACGAGTGCGGCGACGACGGCCGCGGCGACAAGAGACAGACGTGTGATTCGCACGATGTTCAGTCCTTTCGCAGTCCTGGAGGCGACCCGCCGTCCAGGCAGAAACGGGAATGGTGTACGACGCTCTACTTGCCGGGCCGCGCCACGCCACGCGCGAGCATGCGCAGGCGGTAGAGCCCCTGCCGGGCCGCGATGAAGAGGGACTGCTTGTCCGGCCCGCCGAACGCGACATTGGCAACCGGTCTCGGTGTGGCGATCGTTCCCAGGTGCGCACCGGCTGGCGAGAACACCTGAATGCCCGTGCGGCTCGTCACATACAACCGGCCGGCGCTGTCGACCGTCATGCCATCAGCACCACTGCTCTGTCCGTCAGCGATGCCCGTCAGTCGGGCCACAACCACCCG
>JBIKWH010000455.1:0-2512 GCA_044356435.1 Vicinamibacterales bacterium | reverse complement strand
CGAGCTGATGGTCGAAGCCCCCGGCGGGCAGCTGACGCGTGTGGACGCCACCATCGAGCAGAACGGCGCCATCCTCCCCGTCTTCGCACTGACCGGCGGCGCGGGAGACGACGCCCGCCACGAGACCGCGGACCGGCTCTACATCATCCGGCCGATCGGCAAGGCCAGTCAGCCGCAGCTCGCGGCCGGCCCGGCGCGGCTCGTCGTGCGCGCGGCCCGGCCCGTGCTCTACGGCCTGCGGGACGCGGAGACGACCGTCACGAAGGACGTGCAGGTGCGACTCGAGCCGCCGCGCGTCGCCGTCGTGTCGACGAAGCACTACATCAATCTTGGCGGCTCCGAGCTCGTGGTCTATCGCGCCACACCGGACGACGTGGAGTCGGGTGTCCGCGTGGGGAACGTCGTCTACCGCGGTTATCCGGCCAGCGGCGCCGGCGTCACAGCGGACCCGTCGCTCCGCGTGGCGATCTATGCCCTCCTGCACGATCAGGATGTGAAGACGCAGATGTCCGTCTTCGCGAAGGATGCGGCCGGCAACGAGGTCTCCGTGCCGTTTGGCGATCAGGTGTTCCCGAAGGCGTTCCGCAAAAGCCGGATCGATGTGAACGACACGTTCCTCGCGCGCGTCGTGCCGGCCATCGTCTCGAACACACCGGGCCTCGATCTGCCCGTGATTCAGTCGGCGCTGGTGGACTCGTTTGTCGCGATCAACAGCACGCTCCGCCGGCAGAACGCCGCGACGATCGAAGCGCTGGCCGCGAAATCGGCCCCGAAGATGCTCTGGGACGCGCCGTTTGCCCAGCTGGGCAACTCACAGGTCGAGGCCGGCTTTGCCGATCACCGGACCTACCTGTACTCCGGAAGGGAGATCGACCAGCAGGTCCATCTCGGCTTCGACCTCGCCGTCACCGCCGCCGTGCCTGTCTCGGCCGCGCAGCACGGCACGGTCCTGCTCGCCGAGTACCTCGGCATCTACGGCAACTGCGTCATCGTGGACCATGGCCTGGGCGTGCAGTCGCTCTACGCGCATCTCTCGTCGATCGACGTGAAACCGGGCTCCACGGTCACGAAGGGACAGACCCTGGGTCGGAGCGGCATGACCGGACTCGCCGGCGGCGACCACCTGCACTTCACGGTGCTGGTCGGCGGTCACCCCGTGAACCCGGTCGACTGGTGGGATCTGAAGTGGATGCAGGACCGCGTGTTCAGGAAGCTCGCCGACGCCGGCGCGTCGGTCCCGGCCGGCCGGTGACCGTCTCCTGTTTGTGTGATATTTCTGAAGCGGTTACGGCCTCGTTCGACCCCCAGTCCTTCACAGGAGATTGCAATGTCACCACGTTCGCTGATGGGCCTCTGGGCACCCGTGTTTGCCTTGGCACTGACCGCCGCCTGTGGAGGCGCGAAGGAAGAGGCTCCGGCGGCTCCGGTCCAGCCGGCGACGGTGATTGACCCGGCGACCGCGGCCGGGGTCTCGGGTCTGGTCAGACTGGACGGCCCGGTGCCGCCCCCCCAGGTGATCAAGATGGCCGCCGATCCGGTGTGCGCCCGCGAGAACACCGACCCGAAGCTGGACTCGATCGTCATCGCCGCCGACGGCGCCATTGCGAACGTGCTCGTCTATGTGAAGGACGGGCTCACGGGCCACTTCCCCGCGCCGGCCACGCCTGTCGTGCTGAACCAGAAGGGCTGCCAGTACGTGCCGCACGTGTTCGGCGTGCAGGTCGGCCAGCCGGTGCAGGTGGTCAACTCGGACCCGACGCTGCACAACGTGCACGCGATGCCGAGGACGAATCAGGAGTTCAACACGGGCCAGCCGATCCAGGGCATGAAGTTCGACCACACCTTCACGGCGCGTGAGGTCATGGTGCCCTTCAAGTGCGACGTCCACGGCTGGATGAACGCCCACGCGGCCGTGCTCGACCACCCGTTCTTCGCCGTGACGGGCCCCGATGGCCGGTTCGAGCTGAAGGGGCTGCCCCCCGGCACGTATACGCTCGAAGCCGTCCACGAGAAGCTCGGCGTCCAGACCTTCACGGTGGAGCTGGCCGCGAAGGACGCGAAGACGGCGGACGTCACCTTCAAGCCCCAGTCCTAGTCGCCAATCCGCCCACGCCGGGCGGGGCGCACCTGATGCTGCACTTCTTCTCACGCCTAGTCGTCGCCGCCACGCTGCTGCTGATCTTTGCGGGCGGGCTGGTAACCAGTACTCAGTCGGGGCTCTCCGTACCCGACTGGCCGAACACCTATGGCTGGTTCATGTTCTCGTTCCCGCTCGACAATATGGTGGGCGGGATCTTCTACGAGCACGGCCATCGCCTGATCGCGAGCACGGTCGGCTTCCTGATGGTCATCCTCGCTATCTGGCTCTGGCGCGCCGAGCCGCGCGGGTGGGTGCAGCGTCTGGGCTTCGTCGCGCTCGCAGCCGTCATCGCGCAGGGGATTCTGGGGATTTCCATCTCCCACGCCGGCCTCGCGCAGCTCGTCTTCTGCCTGACGCTCGCGATCGCGACGG
>JBIKWH010000454.1:0-2516 GCA_044356435.1 Vicinamibacterales bacterium | reverse complement strand
TTTTTCTCGGCGTCGGCCTGGCGGTGCTCCTGCTCAGGCCCTTGGACTCGCACGCCTGGCTGATGGCGTTGCTCTTCGCGTCGTTCATCAGCGTGCCGGCTTTTCCGCGGGCCACGAGCGGACTGCCGCCCTGGCTCGCCTCGTTCGTGCTCGGCTACCGCGCGGTCGGGCTGACGGCGATCCCCGCGTTCTTCTACGCCTTCTTCACGCGGTTCCCGGTCCGCTCACCGCTGGATCTCCGGTTCCCGTGGCTCCGCTGGCTGAACGCGTCCGGCGTGCTGATGTTCGGCGTGACGAGCATCCATCTGGGCGGCCCGCAGTCCCCGGCGTGGATGGTGGCCCTGCTCGGCCAGGCCGCCTCTGACCTGCTGCGACTCGCGTACCTGTTCGCGGGCATTCCCCTCGGCGTGGCTGCGCTCTTCCTGAACGCGTGGGGCGCGCCGACGGCCGACGCCCGCCGCAAGGCCCGCGTGCTGCTGTGGGGCACCGCCGTGGGCGCGATGCCGCTGGTGCTGCAGAGCGCGAGCGGGCTGCTGTTCGGTCTGGAAACGCCCGCCTGGCTGTTCTCGGCCGCGCTGGTGATGTCGTCCATCCTCCCCATGTCGTTCGCCTACGCCGTGGTGAAGCACCGCGTGCTCGACGTGCCGCTGCTGCTCAAGCGCAGCGCCCGGTATCTGCTCGTGCGCCGGGGACTGGTGGTGCTGCTGCTGGCGTTGGCCTCGCTGCTGACGGCCGTCTTTACGCCGCTGTTCTCACGCGTGGCTGCGGTCTCGACCGACGTGGCGATCGCCGTCAGCGTGGCGTTCGGCATCGCGCTCGCGCTGGGGTCCCTGCGGCTCCTGCGGCAGGCCACGCGGCGGATCGACCGCGCGTTCTTCCGCCGTGCCTACGACGCCGCCGCGGTCCTCCAGCAGCTCGCGGACAGCCGCGAGGCGCTCGCCAAGCTGCTCTGGACGCACATCGGTGAAGCCCTCGCGCCCGCGGAGCTGGCCGTGTTTCTCGCGGACCCCGCCGGCACGCTCCGGCCCTACGAGCAGCGCTGGCGCGTCCCGCTGCTGCCGCCGGGCAGCGACGCGCCGTGGGTCGTGCAACTGCAGAAGTACGGACGCATCTGGGATGTGTCCGAACAATCCGAGGAGGACGTGCCGGAGCCGGTCCGGTCGAGCAGCGCCGAGCTGCTCGTGCCGATCCTCTCGCGCGACGGGGCGCTGACCGGGTACATCCTGCTCGGCAGCCGCCGGTCGGAGGAGCCGTACTCCGGTGAGGACCGCCGGCTGCTGACCTCGGTCGCGAACCAGGCCGGCGTGGAGCTGGAGAACATCCGCCTCGCCGAAACCATTGCCGAGCGGCTCGACGCGGAACGCGCCGTGGAGCGGGAGATGGCGCTCGCGCGGCAGGTGCAGGCGCGGCTCTTCCCGCAGACCCAGCCGGCACTCGCCACGCTGGACTACGGAGGCGGGTGTCTCCAGGCGCACGCCGTGGGCGGCGACTACTACGACTACCTGACCACGAGGCCGGACCGGCTGCTGCTCGTCATCGCGGATACGTCCGGCAAGGGCATCGGCGGCGCGCTGATGATGGCGCACCTCCAGGCAAACCTCCGCGCGCAGTACCGCTCGGCGCCCGACGATCTCGACGGGCTGCTGGCCGTCGTCAACCGGCAGTTCTGGGAGAACAGCGGCGAGAACCAGTACGCGACGCTCATCCTGGCCGAATACTCCGATACGACCCGTACCTTGCGGGTGGCCAACTGCGGGCACTTTCCCGGTTTCGTGCTGCATGCGGACGGCACCGTGCAGGAGCTCGCGTCCACGGCCACGGTCGTCGGCCTGTTTCCCGAGTGGCAGGCGCAGATCGACACGCACACGCTGACGCCTGGCGACCAGGTGCTGCTCTATACGGACGGCGTCATCGAGGCGCGGAATCCGGAGGGGGAGGAGTTCGGCACGGAGCGGATGCTCGCCGTCGTGCGCGCGCAGGCCGCACGCCCGGTCGCCGAGGCCGTCGCCGCCGTGCAGGAGGCCGTGCGCGCCTTCTGCGCCGGCCCCGCCGAGGACGACGTGACCGTGCTGCTCGCGCGGGTCCGCTAGAACCCCCGATATAATTTCGTGGCTCTCGCGCGACGCTTTCTCGTGGCAGGACAGGTGCAGGGCGTGGGATTCCGGTACTTTGCCGAGACCACCGCCATCGGGCTGGGCCTCCGCGGTTTCGTGCGCAACCTGCGCGATGGCCGCGTGGAAGCCGTGGCCGAAGGTGCGCCGGACGCCGTGGCCGCCTTCGAGCAGGCGCTCAGGCAGGGGCCGGCACACGGGCGTGTCGACCGCGTCGAAGTCGAGGCGGTCGAGCTGACAGGCTATTCGGCGTTCGCCGTCGAGCGGACGCGCTGACAACGGGTACGGGACAGGAGACCATGGACCTCAAATCGCAGATCCGCCACGTGCCGGACTTTCCGAAGCCCGGCATTCTCTTCTACGACATCACGACGCTCATCGGCTCGCCGGCGGGCCTCGCCGCCA
>JBIKWH010000047.1:0-9115 GCA_044356435.1 Vicinamibacterales bacterium | reverse complement strand
ACCGATCGAGACGGTCCACCAGATCTACGCGGCCTTTGGCCGTGGCGATGTGCCCTTCATCCTGTCTTGCCTCGACCAGCACGTGGACTGGGAGTACGGCATGGTCGACGCAGGCGTCCCGTGGCTTCAGCACCGGCACGGCCATGCCGGCGCGGTCGCGTTCTTCGAGTCGCTCGCCGCCATCGAGATCACCGAGTTAATTCCGCGTGCGATTCTCGGTGACGGCCTGCTGGTCGTGGCGCTGATCGACCTCAAGGGCGTCGTGAAAGCCACGGGCCGCCAGGTGGCCGAAGAGCACGAGGCCCACCTGTGGCACTTCAACGAGGCCGGCAAGGTCGTGCGGTTCTGCCACAAGGTCGATACCTATCAGCACTGGCGCGCGCTCCAGCCGTGACGAGCCGCCTGACGGCGCGTGCCGTGCAGACGCGTCTGCGCGCGCTCGCCGACCCCGTCCGCGCGGCCGGGTGCGCGCGGTTCTTCAAGACCGGCCCCGGCGAGTACGGTGAAGGCGATCGCTTCCTCGGGCTCACCGTTCCGGCCCAGCGCGCGGTGGCGCGCGAGTTCCGCGACCTCCCGCTGCCGCAGCTCGAGACGCTGCTGGCCTCGCCGATCCACGAGGACCGGTTCGCGGCGCTCGAGATCCTCGTCATGCAGTACGAACGGGGCGACGCCGCGGCCCGGACGCGCGTGTTCCGCTTCTATCTGGCGCACACGGCCGGGGTCAACAACTGGGACCTCGTAGACACCTCGGCGCGCTACATCGTCGGGGCGCATCTCGTCGACCGCCCCCGCGCGCGGGTGTTCCGCCTCGCCCGTTCGCGCAACATGTGGGAGCGCCGGATCGCGATGGTCGCGACGCACGAGTGGATCAGCCGCGGCGACGTGGCCGACGCCTACGCGGTCGCGGAGCGGCTGCTCGACGACCGGCACGACCTGATGCACAAGGCCGTCGGCTGGATGCTCCGTGAGGCCGGCCGGCACGACCGCGCACGGCTGCTGCGCTTCCTGCGTGACCACTATCCGCGTGTGCCGCGCACGACGCTGCGCTACGCGATCGAGCACCTGCCCACGGCGCAGCGGAAGCGGGTCCTCGCGGGCGAGTTCGACTGAGATCCGCCGCGTCTCATGGTGTCGATGCTGCGCAGGCGCTCGCGGGCGGCCGAGGTCAGCAGCAGGAAGAGCGACTCCGGCGTCGTGACGAGGATGTCGGGTGGCGCCGTGAGGACGCGGCACTGGCGCGCGGCTCCGGTGCCGGGCTCGCGATCAGGCGGTCGAGGCAGGAGAGGAACGCCGTCAGCGTCTTGCCGCTGCCGGTGGGCGCCAGGATCAGCGTGGATTCGCCCCGGGCGATCGCGGGCCAGCCCTGCACCTGTGGACCGGTCGGCGCGCCGCGCGCCGGCGGTCCTGCGCGCCGCCGATGGCGGCATGAAACGCTTCGGCCGCCGCGCGCGTATCTCCATGGCATAATGACCGGCCGCCACTGGGGCGGTGTGAACTATTCGTGCGGGATCGACGCGGAACGGACACCACATGGGCGACGCAGGCGAAGGGCTCGTTGACGCCGAGGCGCGGATTCAGGAACGCCTCGACGAAATTGCGGAAGAGAAGCAGGCCCGGTTGAAGAAGCCGGTCGCGGATCCGGCGAAGGCGCGCGAGGTCGCGTCGCTGAAGCTGGCGCGCACCGACTTCGAGCGGCAGATGGCCACCACCGAGCACGAGGCCCGTCGGCGTCAGCTGAAGGCTGCCCTCGAGCAGGTCAACAAACAGATCAAAGCGCTCGGCGGGTAGCGGCGCCGTGGCGGACGACACGCCGCACGCGGGTGTTGCCGCCGACGTCGGCGCCGTTCTGGCGTATCACGACCGCACCAAGCACGCCTTCGAGCGCTTCGCCCCCGCACTGGGGTACCTCGACTGGGCGACCCAGCCCGACCCCTTCCGTCGCTACGCGGGCGCGCCGCGCGTGGACCTGCCGAGCACGGTGCCCGTGCCTGCAGAGTCGAGCGCTCCCTTCGACCTGGTCGGCATCGGCGACTGCCTGCGCTGTGCCTTCGGCCTGACGGCGTGGAAGCAGGCCGGCGCCACGCGCTGGGCCCTGCGCGCCAATCCCTCCAGCGGCAACCTGCACCCGACCGAGGCCTATCTCCTGGCCGCCACGGCGGCCCTCGGCACCCCGGGCGCCGGTTGGTCCGTCTCGCACTACGCCCCGAGAGAACACGCGCTGGAAACGCGGGCGGCGTTCGGCGAAGGCCCGGCGCCGCTGCCTGAGGGGGTGTGTCTCGTCGGGTTGTCGTCGATCCACTGGCGCGAGGCGTGGAAGTACGGCGAGCGGGCGTTCCGGTACTGCCAGCACGACGTCGGTCACGCGATCGGGGCGCTGGTCTACTCGGCCGCCCGGCTCGGCTGGCGCGTGCGTCTGCTGCCCGGTTGGAGCGACACGGACATTGCAGCAGTCCTCGGCCTGAACCCGCCGGGAAACGCCGCTCCAGGAAGCACTGAGCCCGAGCATCCCGACTGCCTGCTCGCGGTTGGACCGGGTGACGTGGATGCGGCCGTTGCGCTCGACGTCGATGCCTGCGTGGCCTCCGCCCGGCGGGCGTCGTGGGCGGGCCTGCCGAATCAGCTCAGTCCCTCGCGGGTGGAGTGGCCCGCGGTCGACGACGTCGCCGCCGCGACCGTGCGGACGGACCGCGGCAGACCCGCGGGTGTCGCGCCACCTGCCGACCGGCGTGGCGCGGTTCTCGATCCGGGCGTCGGCGTGGGGTCCGTCGGCCGCGACTGGCTGATCCGGCGCCGGAGCGCGGTGTCGTTCGACGGAAGCGGCATGCTGAGCCGGGAGGCGTTTGCCCGTATGGTGGCGCGGGTGCAGCCGGGCGGTGGCGCCGGCCAGGAGCCGTCCCCCGTGTGGTCGATCGACGGCGGGCCGCCGCAGGTGCGGCTGATCTGGTTCGTCCACCGTGTCGAGGGGTTGGCTCCTGGTATCTACGGGCAGCCGCGCGACCCGGAGGCGTTGGCCGAGCTGCGCGGCGGGCTGCGGAGCGACCTGCTCTGGGAACCCGTCGAAGGCATCGATGGCCTGTACCTGCTGGCCCCGCTCGACGCCCGCGCGCTGGCCCGGCGCTTGAGCTGCGACCAGCACATCGCCGCCGACGGCTACTTCGGGATGGCCATGCTGGCGCCGCTTGCCAGTGCGCTCGAGACGCACGGCCCCTGGTTCTACCGGCGCCTCTTCTGGGAGTGCGGCCTGGTCGGCCAGGTGCTCTATCTCGAAGCCGAGCTCGCAGGTGGGCGGGCGACGGGCATCGGCTGCTTCTTCGACGACCCGGTGCACGACGTGCTCGGCATCGAGGGCCACCGGCTGCAGAGCCTCTATCACTTCTCGATGGGCGTGCCCGTCGAGGACAGCCGCCTGACGACCGAGCCGGGCTACGCCTGGGAGTGAGCCCGGGCGTCGCGCCGCTGGCCGCAACGCGAGGCTGACGGGCCTACGCGAAGATATCCGGCGCGAGCCCGAACTCGCCGAGGATGCGCCGCGCCGTGCCGGAGGCGTCGGCCCTGAAGTGCTCGGGCCAGCCGGGCGGGACCGTGGGTGCCGGAGCGTTCCGGGCGGCGTCCAGGATCGGCGCGAATCCGCGGGCGGCCACGGACGGCTCGTGGAGGAGGGCCCACCGCGCGGCGGCGGCGGCGCCCAGGGCCGCGCAGATCCGTTCGTCGGCCGCCAGTTGACGCAGCGCCAGCATCAGCGAGTGTTCCTGGTCGCGCGGGTCGAGGCTGACGGCCACCGGGGCCGGCGCGCCCGGGCCGCGGTCGCGTGCCTGCCAGGTCTGGGGATCGAGCGCGGGCAGCAGGGCCGTATCGGCCGACTCCATGACGATCGCCGGGATGCCCATCGCCTGGGCGGCAAGGACGTCGCCGGCCAGACCGCCGGCAGGCGGCCAGGCGACGGAGGCGAGGGCGTCCGCGTGGGTGAGCACGCGTGAGGCGTCGTCCGAGACGAGCAGCTCCACAGCCGCCCCAGCCGCCCGGGCCCGCTCGAGCGCCCTGCCGGCGATGCCGAGGCTGACGGCGTCTGGTGCGATGAGTCCGACGCGGAGTGCCCCGGTGCGCGGCACGCGGGTCACGTCCGGCTTCGCCATGGCCGGGTGGAACGCCCGCAGGCGGGGGTCCGGCGTGCCGTCCTGCGGCCGGAGCTGGCCATCGGCCGCCGAGCCGGCAACGACGGCTAAGCCGCGCGAACAGTGGAGCGGGATGGCCAGGGGGCCGTCCGCTGCCGCACGGACGAATGCGCGTTCCGCGTCGGCATCTTCGCGACGGCCACGGTGGACGAGGTCCGCGCGGTGCCCGGTGGCTGTCTGGCGCCCCAGGACGAGCGCGAGGCCGGGATACCGCACGAGGTACGGCCAGAGGTAGGCGTCACCGGTGGCGCCCGTCAGCTCGTACACGGGCAGATCCACGAGGCCGCGCCTGAGCCGCCAGAGTTCGTCATGCGCCGAGGCGCGTGTGACCAGGCGGACGTCGTGCGCGCCGGCGAGCCCGGCGATCAGATGACCGACGCTGTCGAGGATCGCGTTGTCGCCGGGCAAATCGGGGCGGAACCAGCTGATGCGCATGGATTTACGTGAGGAACAAGCGTTCGGATCGTTGACCAAAACGTCAGCGTTCTATAGCATGAACGGGCTTTGCGAAAGTGTTCACAAGCACCATTCCGGTGCGCGAGGTTGTCCTGATATGGGCTGGCTGGGCCTTCTGATCATGACGGGCCTGGGTCTCGGGTTCGCGGTGGCAATGATTGCCCTGTCGAGCCTGGTGGGACCCAAGAACCCGACGCCCGAGAAGCTCGCGCCGTATGAGTGCGGCATGCCGGCGGTCGGCGACGCCCGGGAGCGCCATTCCGTCAAGTTCTACCTCGTGGCGATGGTGTTCCTGCTGTTCGACATCGAAGTCGCCTTTCTGTATCCGTGGGCCGTGGCGCTGCGCGACCTGGGCTGGCCCGGCTTCATCCAGATCCTCACCTTCTTCGCGATCCTCGTCGTGGGCTACGTCTACATCTGGCGCAAGGGCGTGCTGGACTGGGGGCCTGTCGGCTTCAACGTCCGCCCGGCGGCGCGCACCATTCGTGAGAGAAACGCGGCATGACTGACGCAGGCCTCACCGCTCTGAAGAACTCCCCGCTCGTCGTGCCGGCGACCGACGCTGACATGGACCTGCCCGTGCTCACGACCCGCGTCGAGTGGCTCGTGCAGTGGGCCCGTCGCTCCGCCGTGTGGCCGGTCACCTTCGGCCTTGCGTGCTGCGCCATCGAGATGATGGCGATGAGCTGTTCGCGCTACGACATCTCCCGCTTCGGCGCCGAGGTGTTCCGTGGCTCGCCCCGGCAGGCCGACCTGATGATCGTGGCCGGCCGGCTCTCGCGGAAGATGGCCCCCGCCCTCCGCCGCATCTACGACCAGATGCCGGAACCGAAGTGGGTCATTTCGATGGGCGCATGCGCCTCGGTCGGCGGGGTGTTCGACAACTACGCCATCGTTCAGGGCGTCGACCAGGTCGTGCCGGTGGACGTCTACGTGCCCGGCTGCCCGCCGCGGCCGGAATCCCTGATCTACGGCATCGTCCAGCTCCAGGAAAAGATCGCCCGCTCGCGGATGTAATTGATGGACGCTGCCGCTCTTATTGAACGCATCGCGCTGCACGTGCCGGGTGTCGCCCTCGAGGCGGCGCCGAGCACGGACATGCCGACTATCTATGTTCCGGCCGGGCAGCTCGTGCCGGTGTGCGCGGCCCTGCGCGACCACGCCGGCTTCAGCCTGCTGATTGACATCACGGCCGTCGACTACCTGCCCCGCGAACCGCGCTACGAGGTCGTCTATCACCTGTGTGCGCCCGATGCCCGGCTGCGCGCGCGGCTGAAGGTGAAGCTTGCCGCGGGTACCACGCTGCCGACCGCCCAGTCCGTGTGGCCGGCGGCCGGCTGGCCCGAGCGCGAAGTGTGGGACCTCTTCGGCCTCGTGTTCGACGGCCACGGAGACCTGCGCCGCATCCTGACGCCGGACGACTGGGAAGGCCACCCGCTCCGCAAGGACTACCCGGTCCAGGTGCGGAAGGTGGCGCAGACCTACGAACCGCTCGAGGTCACCGAGCAGGAATTCCGCGCCAACATCGCACGCGACCGCGTGACGCGCGACCCGGAAGCGAAGGCCTAGCCATGGCTGAAATGCGCACCGAGACGATGACCATCAACATGGGGCCGCAGCACCCCAGCACGCACGGCGTGCTTCGGCTGGTGCTGACCCTGGACGGTGAAATCGTCAAGAAGTCCGAGGTCACGGTCGGCTACCTGCACACCGGCATCGAGAAGACGGCCGAGCAGAAGAAGTGGCAGCAGGTGATCCCGCTCGTCGAGCGCATGGACTACCTGGGCGCCCAGTCGAACAGTCTGGCCTACGCTCTGTCGGTCGAGAAGCTCCTCGGCATGGAGATCCCGGAGCGCGTGCAGGACATCCGCGTGCTCATCGCGGAACTGCAGCGCCTGATGAGCCACCTGGTGTGGCTCGGCACGCACGCCATGGAAATCGGCGCCGTGTCGATGATGCTCTACTGCTTCCGCGAGCGTGAGCAGCTCCTCAACCTCAACGAGCTCACGGCCGGCTTCCGTCTGTTTCCGAGCTACATCCGCGTCGGCGGCCTGCGCGAGGACATTCCGCGCGGCTACCACGAGGCGGTCAATGCGTTCCTCGACATGTTCCCGTCCAAGCTGGACGAGTACGAGGACATGCTCACGAAGAACCACATCTACCGGCTGCGCACCGAGGGCGTGGGCTTCATTCCGCTCGAGACCGCGCTCCAGTGGAGCCTGCCGGGTCCGATCGCCCGGGCCGCGGGTTCCACGTACGACGTCCGCAAGGCGTTCCCGTACCTGACCTACGCCAACTACGACTTCGAGGTCCCGAGTTTCCCGGAAGGCGACGTCTATGCCCGCTACCGCCTGCGCCTCCGCGAGATGCGCGAGAGCGTGAAGATCGCGAAGCAGGCGATCGCCCGCATCACGCCGACCGGCGCGTGGGCGTCGAGCGACACCCGCGTGGTGCCGCCGCCGAAGGACAAGGTCTACACGGAGATGGAGGCGCTGATTCAGCACTTCCTGATCTATTCGCAGGGGTTCACGGTGCCGGCGGGTGAGGCGTACGTGCCGGTCGAGGGCGCGCGCGGCGAGCACGGCGTCTACATCGTGTCGGACGGTACGAACCGCCCGTGGCGCGTGAAGATGCGGGCGCCGTCCTTCTACGCCTGCCAGGCATTGCCGACAGTGATTCAGGACGGCATGATCGCGGACGTCGTCGCCGTAATCGGCTCGTCCGACGTCGTGATGGGAGACGTGGACCGGTGAGCTTTCACGCCAGGATGGACTACTCGCCGGCGAAGTTCCACAAGTCGGAACGCCGTCTGGCCGAGATCGGGGAGCCCTTCGCGTACACCCCCGAGAATCAGGCGACCTTCGACCGCCTCGTGACGCACTATCCGCCGGAGCGGCGGAAGTCCGCGATCCTCTACGCGCTCTATCTCGTGCAGGACCAGCAGGGCTACGTGTCGCGGAACGCGATGCGCTTCGTGGCTGAGCAGATCGGCTGCACGGCGGCCGAAGTCGAGGACGTCGTCACCTACTACGTGATGTTCTTCCAGAAGCCGGTGGGCAAGTACGCGCTGGCCGTCTGCCGCACGCTCTCGTGCGCGCTGGCCGGTGCCGAGCGCGTCACCGAAGCGCTCTCGGATCATCTCGGCGTGCCGGTCGGCGGCACCGACGCATCGGGCACCTTCACGCTCCTCGAGTTCGAGTGCCTGGGCGCCTGCGACCGCGCGCCCGTGGTGATGGTAAACAACGACCACTGGCACGAACGGCTGACGCCGGAGGGCGTACCGGGATTCATCGAGGATCTCCGGGTCAAGGGGCTGGCGGCCCTGTCGGGCTGCCTCCACAAGGTGGAATAGGACGATGGCCTACGAACCCGTCCTGACCAAGTTCGTCAAGGAGCCCAACTGCTTCACGTTGGACTTCTACAAGGCGAAGGACCTCGGCTACGAGGGGCTGCGCAAGGCCCTCACGATGCAGCCGAACGACGTGATCGAGCTGGTGAAGGCGTCGGGCCTGCGCGGCCGCGGCGGCGCCGGCTTTCCGACAGGGCTCAAGTGGCAGTTCGTCCTGAAGGACACGCCGAAGCCGAAGTACATCTGCTGCAACGCCGACGAGAGCGAGCCGGGGACCTTCAAGGACCACCTGCTGATGGAGCGCAACCCGCACCTGCTCATCGAGGGGTGCGCCATCGGCTGCTACGCCATCGGCGCGAAGGTCGCCTACATCTACATCCGCGGCGAGTTCTTCCACGTGCAGAAGGTCCTCGAGCAGCAGATCGAGGAGGCCTACCGCGCGGGGTTCCTGGGCAAGAACATCCTCGGCAGCGGCTTTGACTGCGATGTGTTCGTGCACCGCGGCGCGGGCGCGTACGAGGCGGGCGAGGAAACGGCGCTCATCGAATCGCTCGAAGGCAAGCGCGCGCAGCCGCGCATCAAGCCGCCGTTCCCGGCCGTCAGCGGCCTCTACAACTGCCCGAGCGCGGTCAACAACGTCGAGACGCTCGCCAACGTCCCCCTCATCGTCTCGAAGGGCGTCGAGTGGTTCACGAGTCTCGGCCCCGAGAAGAACAACGGCCCGAAGCTCTACTGCGTGAGCGGCCACGTGAAGAACCCGGGCGTCTTCGAGGCGTCCATGGATGTCTCGCTGAAGGACCTCATCCTCGGCGAGCAGTACGCCGGCGGCATGCTCCCCGGCCGGACGCTCAAGGCCGTGATTCCGGGTGGCTCGTCCACGCCGGTCCTGCTGCCCGATCAGATCGACATTCCGGCGAGTTTCGACGCCGTGGCCAAGGCGGGCTCCATGCTGGGCTCGGCCGCGATCATGGCCGTGGACGACACCACCTGCATGGTGTGGCTCGCGAAGAACCTGCTGGCGTTCTACCGCCACGAGTCGTGCGGCAAGTGCACGCCGTGCCGCGAAGGCGCCGACTGGCTGCTCAAGCTCCTGACGCGGATCGAATCCGGCGAGGGGCAGATGAAGGACATCGACCTG
>JBIKWH010000453.1:0-2525 GCA_044356435.1 Vicinamibacterales bacterium | reverse complement strand
GCTCGATTCGGACCTCATCAAGACGGCCCGCGCGATCGGCGTCACGTTCGGCGACTGACGACTGGTCCTCATAGGGCGCCGCGCTGCGGCGCCCGGCTTACTTGCCGAGCAGCTCGACGTCCTTCTTCTTCTGGATGTCGTCGATCAGGGTCACGTGCTCGTCCGTGATCTTCTGGACCTGTTCCAGCCCGCGCTTCTCCTCGTCTTCCGAGATCTTCGCGTCCTTCAGCAGTTTCTTGAGCCGGTCGTTCGCGTCACGGCGGACCTGACGCACGCCGTTGCGGCCTTCCTCGGCCTGCTTGTGGACGTGGCGGGAGAGTTCCTTCCTGCGGTCGTCGGTCAGGGACGGGATTGGGACGCGGATCGCCTTGCCGTCGCTCTGCGGGTTCAGACCGAGGTCCGACAGCCGCACCGCGCGCTCGATTGCCGCCATCAGGGACGTGTCAAACGGCTGCACGACAATGAGCGCGGCCTCGGGCACCGACAGGCTCGCCACCTGGTTGAGTGGCATCTTCGACCCGTAGGCCTCGACCTGCACGCCGTCGAGGAGGTTCACCGACGCACGGCCGGTGCGTACGGCCGCGATTTCGCGGCGCACGTGCTCGATGATGGTGTCCATCCGCGTCTTGATGAGCGCGGACATGCCCTTGATGTCATTGAATTCCATAGCTGGCTCCCGCGCCGTGTTACGGCTGGCGCTCTGTGCTCCGCCCGAGGACCGTCGTGCCGATGGGTTCGCCCATGACCACGCGGCGGATGTTGCCGGGCGTGCGGAGGTTGAAGACCACGATCGGAAGTGCGTTCTCCTTGCACACCGAGATGGCGGCCGCATCCATCACCTTGAGTTCCAGCGTCAGGACCTCCTGGTACGTGATGGTGGGGAACTTCTTCGCGTCAGGATGGAGGACGGGGTCGGCAGAGTAGATACCGTCCACCTTCGTGCCCTTGAGGATGGCGCCGGCGCGGATCTCGACGGCCCGTAGCGCCGCGGCGGTGTCGGTCGTGAAGTACGGGTTGCCTGTGCCGGCCGCAAAGATGACGACGCGACCCTTCTCGAGGTGCCGCATGGCCTTGCGACGGATGAACGGCTCGGCAACTTGCCGCATCTCGATGGCGGTCATCACCCGCGTGGCGGCTCCCTGCTGCTCGAGCGCGTCCTGCAGGGCGAGGCCGTTGATCACGGTGGCCAGCATGCCCATGTAGTCCGCCGTGGCGCGGTCCATGCCTCTGGCGGATGCCGCAAGCCCGCGGAAGATGTTGCCGCCGCCGATGACGATTGCGACTTCGACGCCGAGCGATTGGATTTCGATGACGTCCCGGGCGATCTGGGATGCGACCGCGGGGTCGACGCCAAACTGCTGCTGGCCCATCAGGGCCTCGCCGGACAGTTTCAGGAGGACGCGTCTGTAGAGGGGAGCGGGGGATGGGTCCGGCACGAGAAGCGATTATACGCGGTCCGGAAGGTGGGCCGGATGTCCCACCTCCCGGAGCGAACGGTCTGCGCGGCTACTCGCTCAGCTCGCCGACGCGGAAGCGGGCGAAGCGGCCGATCGAAATGTTCTCGCCCGTCTTGGCGGACGTCTGCGCGACGAGCTGGCTGATGGTCAGCGCCGCGTCGCGGATGGAGGGCTGGTCCAGCAGCACGAATTGGGCGTAGAAGCTGCCGAGCTTGCCTTCGATGATCTTCTCGATCACGTTGGCCGGCTTGCCGGAGTTCTCCATCTGCGCGCGATAGATGGCCTTCTCCTTCTCGATCGCCTCGGCGGGGACGTCCTCACGGCGGACCCACTTGGGGTCCGCGGCCGCGATGTGCATGCCGACCTCGCGGACCAGGCTCTGGAAGTCCTCGGTGCGGGCCACGAAGTCCGATTCGCAGTTGACCTCGAGGAGTACGCCGATCTTGCCGCCGAGATGGAGATAGCTGCCGATCGTGCCCTGGGCCGTGGCGCGGCCGGCACGCTTGGCGGCCTGCGCGAGACCACGCTTGCGGAGCAGCGTGATGGCATCCTCGAGGTTGCCCTGTGCTTCGGCGAGCGCGGCCTTGCACTCCATCATCCCTGCGCCAGTCTTGTCGCGCAGCTGCTTCACCATATCAGCCGTAATTGCTGCCATTGCTGTCTCCGTCGGAAGATTGGCCACCGATGGGCGGCTCAGTGCTAGCTATCTGGTGCCGGTTGCACCGGCGTCTCTCACTGTGGCGGTCTGGCCGCCGTACAGACAAATCGCCGGCTCCAGGAACTCGAGCCGGCGAGTTCGGTGGAACTGTAACTACGCGCCCGCGGGCGTCGGGGCGGCTTCGACCTTGCGCTGCGGACGGACCACGCGCGTGAGGCGCGCGGCGGCGTCGGCGGCAGCCGCTTCCTCGGCGTGCGCAGCGGCCTCCTCGGACTGACGCGTCGCTCGGAGGGTGCGACCTTCGAGCACGGCGTCGGCGACATGGGACGCGAACAGCCGGATGGCGCGAAGCGCGTCGTCGTTCCCCGGAATCACGAAATCCACTTCATCCGGGTCGCAGTTCGTGTCCA
>JBIKWH010000046.1:0-9134 GCA_044356435.1 Vicinamibacterales bacterium | reverse complement strand
CCCGTCTCGTTCAAGATCCTCCACGAGTTGAAGGCCACCGAGAGCGACCCGAAGCTGGCGGACCTCGTCGCAAAGCTGCGCGACGTCGTGGTGTTCGACGGGCGGCGCATTCTCTACACGTGGATCGGCGGTACCCGGCGCGACTGGCGCGGCCACGGCCACTTCCGGGCGCTGACCGAGGAGTCCGAGGTGTGGGCGCACACGGCCGGCTTCCACGAAGTCGTCGTCAAGACGAAGAACCGCTTCTACGACATGCTCGGCACCCTCGACCACCTGCAGTTCGATGTGATCAAGTACGAGCCGCACGCGGTGGACAACCGCGAGTCGAAGGTCTACCTCTCCAAGCAGCTCACGGCGGACGTTCTCCGCACGCACACGAGCCACCGCACGGTCACCTTCGCGTAGTCCCTACTTCGCCTTGCTGTCTTTGGGCCCGTCGATGCCCAGCACGGGGTGCGGCTGATAGAGCTCTTCCAGATAGGCAACCTCGGCGGCGTCCAGCGTCAGGTCCACCGCACCGACGGCCTGTTCCAACTGCTCCAGCTTCGTCGTGCCGACGATCGGCGCCGTGACCCCCTTGGCGAGCAGCCACGCGAGGGCGACCTGTGACGACGGCACGCCCCGCTTCGCCGCCACTTCGACGCAGCGATCGGCAATCGCGAAATCGCTCGGCGTCGAATACAGGTGATGGGCAAAGTCATCCGTGCGCGCGCGTGAGGTGGCGGACCAGTCGCCCTGCTTCCGGTTCCCGGCCAGCACGCCGCGCGCCAGCGGGCTCCACGGAATGACGCCGATGCCTTCCTTCCGGCAGAGCGGCAGCATCTCCCGCTCCTCTTCCCGGTACAAGAGGTTGTAGTGGTTCTGCATCGAGACGAACCGCGACCAGCCGCGGTGATCGGCCATGGCGAGCGCCTGCGCGAACTCCCACGCATAGCCGCTCGACGCGCCGAGGTAGCGCACCTTGCCGGCGCGCACGACGTCGTCGAGAGCACGCAGCGTTTCATCGAGGGGAGTCGACGCATCCCACCGGTGAATCTGGTAGAGGTCGATGTAGTCCGTGCCGAGCGCCTTCAGCGACCGATCCACGGCGTCGAAGATGTGCTTGCGTGAGAGCCCGCGCTCGTTGACCCCGGGTCGGGTGGGATAGAAGACCTTCGTGGCCAGGACGACCTGGTCGCGCGACGCGAAGTCGCGGATCGCGCGGCCCAATACGGCTTCGCCTTCGCCGGCAGAGTAGAAATCGGCCGTGTCGAAGAAGTTGAACCCCAGTTCGATGGCGCGCTTCAGAATGACGCGGCTCGGCTCCTCCGCCAGCACCCACTCCCGCCATACCGGCGTGCCGAACCCCATGCACCCCAGGCACAACCGCGAGACCTTCAGACCACTCGAACCCAGATTCGTGAACTGCATACCCGCAGCAGTATAGCCACGCACCACGCGGCCGCGCGTGTCGCCCGGCGCCGGTGACCGGCTACTCCTTGATTTCGATGATGGCCCCGAGCTTCGCGGTGAAATCAAACCCGGCGTAGCGCGCCGCAGGCCCTCCGAAGACGGCCACGCCACCCTTCGAGGTCAGGTAGGCGAACTCGTCCTTGACGCTCCCCACCAGGAAGCCCACGCTGAAGATCGACCGCCCGTGCTTGTTCAGGTGGTCGCGCCAGACGCTCGGCCCGCCCGTCGGCTCGTTCAGCTCCAGGACGACGCCGTTCGGGAACGTGAACTTCGCCCACCGTACGGTGGTCGCGCGATCGACCTTCAGGCCCTCAGGAAACACGTGCCTGGGTATCGTCCCTGTGGTCGGCGCCGGCAGGCCAAAGAGGTCCTGGTAATCGCGCACAGCCTCCTCGAGGTTCGGCACCACGAACGCGATCTTCGCGACGGGATGGCGCGCAAAGCTCCCTGCTGGCGGCGTGGGCCTCGGCGCCGGAGGCGGCGCATCGGCCGCCACGCCGTTCAGCTCGAGGGCCACACCGTGGGTCGGCCAGAGATTGACGTTGACGTAGGGCACCTTCGCGGGGTCGCCGACCACGAGTGTGCCGCCCTTGCGCTCGAAGTGGGCCGTCTGGTCCGCGAGCCCGTGCACGCGGAAGTTCATGCGATAGAGCAACTGGCCGTGGGTGTCGAGAATCTGCTTCCAGTAGGTGCCTGCCGGCGGCTGGTGCATCGAAAGCGTCATGTTGGCCAGTTGGAACGAGGCCATCGTCGGCCTGCCCGACCGGTCACCGGTGAACGCCGGCGGATAGATCACCTCGGGCTGGTTCGGCGGCGGCGCGGCGATCCCAAGCACGTCGGCCCACGCCGCCGAGAGCGCCCGGGTGTCGGGAGTCACCACGCTGAACGTGGTGGGCGCGAACTCGTCGAACCGGACGGCGCCGGTGGGTGTCTGCGAACTGCCGTGCGCCTGGACGAGGAAGAGCGCAGCAGCGACAGCGAGAACGTGGGTCTGCAGGTGTCTCATGGCATCGGACCGTACACCCTCAGGCGCCGCGTGCCAAGAGGGATCAGCAACCGACTGGCTGCTAGCTCTTCGCGCTGGGCGCCACCAGCTCCACCTCGAGGTCGTCTGGTCCCTTGATGTAGAGCGCGGCTTCGACTTGCCGGACCTTCAGGCCCCGTTTCTCGAGCCGGGCCCGCATCGCCTTCGGGTCGCGCGCCGACATCCCGGGCACGCGGATGGCGAAGTGGTCGACCCGTGGGATGGGCCCGCGCGAGATCCGGAGGCTTCCGCGGCCGCCTCCCGGCTCGAGCGCAATGGTCGCACGCTCGTTGGCGACGGTTGCGGGGCCGAGCAGGGCCTCGTAGAAGGCGGTCGTGCCGGCCAGGTCGACGGTCTTCAGCTCTACGTGATGCACGCCGGCCGGCGTCACGATCCCCGGACGGGGCGCCGCCTCGGTCACGGACGCCTGAAACACGGCGGCCGCGCCTGCCAGGAACGCGCGGCGGTCGATCACCCCACGCTCGTATCGGTCCAGCCAGCCCTCGAACAACTCCATGCGCATGTTCCTCCGGCACGCCCTGATGGCGCAGTGGCAGAATAGGCGCGTATGCGCTGGCTGCCAACCGTCACCGTTGCTGCGACCTCGATTCTCGCCCTTACGGCCGTGCTGGACGGCCAGGCTCCGGACTGGACGCAGTGGCGCGGCCCGAACCGCGACGGCCGATCCGCCGAAACAGGCCTGCTGAAGGATTGGCCCCAGGGCGGCCCGCCGCTCCTCTGGCGCTCCACCGGCAACGGCGGCGGCTACTCGTCGTTCGCCGCCTCCGGGGGCCGGCTCTTCACCATCGGGACGCGCGGATCCACGGAGTACATCGTCGCCCTCGACGCCGAAACCGGCAAGAAGGTCTGGGAAACGCCGAACGGCGCGCTGTTCAGCAATGACCGCGGCGACGGCCCCCGCGGCACGCCCGTGATTGACGGCGACCGCCTGTTCGCCCTCGGGGGCAGCGGCGACCTCGCCTGTCTGGAGCTCGCGACCGGCAAGCCGGTCTGGAAGAAGAACATCCTCACCGAGTTCAAGGGCGAGAACCCGTACTGGGGCATCAGCGAGTCCCCGCTCGTGCTGGAAGACCGGGTGCTCGTGCAGCCGGGTGGCCCCAACGCGACGATCGTGGCGCTCAACAAGGCCACCGGCGCCGTGATCTGGAAGACGGCGGAGAGCGACCCGGCGGCCTACTCCTCGGCGATGGTCGCCACCATCGGCGGCGTCCGCCAGGCGATCTTCTTCACCGAACGGAACGGCATGGGCGTGGACGTCGCCACCGGCAAGGTGCTCTGGACCAACGACCGCGTGAACAACGGCACCGCCAACATCGCCACGCCGATCGTGAGCGGCAACAAGGTGTTCCTCTCCTCGGCCTACGACACCGGCGCGATTCTGCTGGACGTCACCGGCTCCGCGGCGAAGCAGGTGTATTTCACGCGCGAGATGATGAACCACCACGCGTCATCCGTGCTCGTCGGGGAGTACCTCTACGGCTTCTCCAACTCGATTCTGACGGCGATGCGCTTTGCGGACGGCAAGGTCGCCTGGCAGCACCGCAGCGTCGGCAAGGGCTCGGTGATCTACGCCGACAGCCGGCTGTATCTGTTCAGCGAGCAGGGCCAGGTCGCGCTCGCGGAAGCCACGCCCGTCCAGTACGTCGAGCACGGTCGCTTCCGCATCAACGCCGGGGAATTACCCACCTGGAGCCACCCGATCGTCACGAAGGGGAAGCTCATCCTGCGGGACCAGGGCACTGTGTACGCGTACGACATTCGGGCGAAGTAGCCGTACACAGAAGCGGCCGGCACAGCATCGCGCTGCTCCGGCCGTTCGTGTCGCTGGCGAACCGTCCAGCTACGCCTTGAGAATCGACTTCACGTAGGCCGGCGTCAGCGGAATCCTGCGGGCCTGCACGCCCGTGGCATCGAAGAAGGCTGCGGCCACGGCGTTGGCGGACACCGTATTCGCGGCCTCGCCTCCACCGTTGATGCCGCGGCCGTCGCGCGACGTGAACACGGTCTTCACCTGCGGCACGTCACCCATCGTCGGAATCCGATACGTCGTCCAGTCGGTGCTCGTGACCTTCGACTGATCGAAGGTGACCTCCTCGGAGAGCGCCTCGCCGAGTCCCATCACCGTGCCGCCCTGGATATTGGAGGCGAGGTGGCGGGGGTTCATCACCTTCCCGACATCGACGCCGGTGGTGAACGAGAGGACCTTCACGACGCCGGTAGCCGGCACAACCTCGACCTCCGCGATGCCCACCCACTGGGCGCCGCTCCGGATGACCACGCCCACGCCGCGTCCGCGGACCGGTGTCGTACCCGACCTCCGGGCGTCGGCACTGGGCGACGGACGGCTCTTCCAGCCAGCCGCCTGTGCTGTCTCCTTGAGGATCTCGATCAGACGTGCATCGGTGGTGTGGCGGATGCGGTAGTCGATCGGGTCGGCCTTGGCCGCCACCGCCGCCTCCTCCACCGCCGCTTCCAGCGCGAAGTTCTGCTGGCGCTGCCACGGGGTCCGCATGATGTTGCCGCGCAGCCCGCCGTTGGCGGACTCGTTCGCGAGGTTCGCCGTGCCGAAGGCCGACTCCACCACCGCCGGCACCTTGTCGTACGGCCACACGGTTGAAATCGCCGGATAGAACGGCTTCGTCTTCGGGGTGATCGTCGGCGTGCCCGCGAGCACCGCGCCGATCATCCGCGCGTCGTTCTCATGCGGCGAGTACCAGTCGCTCTTGAACGCCGTCATGTTGCCCTGCGCATCGAGCCCGATCTTCACGTCGGCGACCCAGCCCGGCGACGTGCTCGACCAGGTCAGATCCTCGGTCAAGGTCCACTGCACGCGCACCGGCTTGCCGACCAGCTTCGACAGGATGGCGGCGTCGGCCATCGCCCCGTCGCCACCGTAGGTCGTGCGGCCGTACTGCCCGGGTCCCTGCGACCAGCGGATGGTCACGTTCTCGACGGGCACGCCCATGATGTGGGCGATGTGCGCACGCGCGCCCTGCGACTGTGACGACTGCGCCCAGATAGTCAGCGTACCGTCGGCCTTCATCTCGGCCGTCGCCACGTAGGCGCCCATCGGCGCGTGGCGCACGTAGGGCTGCTCGTAGGTCGCCGCGACCGTCCGGGCGGCCTTCGCCAGACCCGCATCGGCCTTCGCGAGATCGCCGCGCCGTCCGACATCCTCCCACTTCGCCGACCGCAGTGCCGCCGTCAGGTTGCCGCTGCCGGGGAGACCCGTCCACGCCGTCCACTTCGTCAGGGCCGCGACGGCGCGCGCCGCGGACACCGCCTCCCACTCGTTCGGCGAGACCACGGCGACGAGGTTCTTCTGCACGACAACTTCCGCGGTCGGGAACTTCGCCTTGTCGAGCCTGCCCGCTTCGACGAGCGTCGAGCCGAGTGACGCCGGACGAACCATGCGGGCGTGCAGCATGCCCGGCACCTTCACGTCGCCGCTGTAGACGCCCTTGCCGCGCACGATGTCTTCGATCGTCGGGCGGGGATGGTTACCACCGACGACCGTGTACTGCTCGGTCGCCTTCATCGGCGGGTTGCCCGTCACGGTGATGCCCATCAGGTCCGTAATGCCGATCGGGTCCTTCGGGTCCACCCGGGCCAGCCGGCCGGTCACGGGAATGGCCAGGCTCAACTGCTGGCCCTTCACCAGGTCCGCGTAGCTGACGGACTTGCCGCCGCCGCTGACGACACCGTTGGCGACCTTGAGGCTGGCGACCGGGGCGCCCAGCCGCTCAGCCGCGAGACCGAGCAGCGCCTGCCTCGTGTAGGACGCCACCTTCTTCAGGTTGTTCACGCCACCGAGGAAGCCCGCGGAGTAGCCGCCGTCCGGCGTCTCGTCCGTGTGCCCACCGATGACCGAGACCTTGGCGGGGTCGACATCCAGTTCCTCGGCAACGGCCTGCGCATAGAACGCCGACGAGGCGGTGCCGGTTTCTGTCTTGCCCGTGCGGGCGACGATGGTGCCGTCCGCGTGCAGTTCCAGCCACGACGCCAGCTTCGAGGCGTCGAGCGTGCGTGACGTGCCTTCCGCGGCGGCAGACGCCTCGTGGACCGGGAGGGATGCCGAGACAACCAGGGCACCGCCGACCTTGACGAACGTGCGCCGTGTGAGCGAGGGAACGAAGGGGCTCATGATGGTTTCTCCCGTCAGCCAGCGATGGTCTTGGACGCCCGCTGCACGGCCGCCACGATGCCGGTGTAGGTGCCGCAGCGGCACAGGTGCGCCGAGGGCGGGGTGTTCGTGAAGGCGGTGCGGATCTGCTCGACGGTGGGCTTCGGGGTCTTCTCGAGCAGGTCGACGGCGGCGATCATCATGCCGCTCTGGCAGTACCCGCACTGCGGCACCTGCTCGTCAATCCACGCCTGCTGCACGGGGTGGAGCGTCTCAGCCGTCAGCGGCTTTCCCGACTTCGCGGCCCACAGGCCCGGCAGCCCTTCGATCGTGTGGATCTTCTTGCCCGTCACACGCGACACCGTCGTCGTGCAGGACCGGATCTCCTTGCCGTCGGCAAGCACCGCGCACGCGCCGCACTGTGACATTCCGCAGCCGAGCCGCGTCGCCATCAGGTTCAGGTCGTTGCGGAGAACGTAGATGAGCGGGGTATCGGCGGCGGCGTTCACCGTCTGGGTCTTCCCGTTCACATTCAGGGTGTAGCTCGGCATGGGGACCTCTGCTGGAAGAACGACTGAGTCACGCGATTATACGCCCCGCTCCCGGGGTTCAGCGGGCCGGCAGCTCGGCGTACAGCGTGGCGAACGCGGCGGCGGCGCCGGTCATGTCGTAGGCCGCGAACCGGTCCGGCAGTCTGATGTCAGCGGCAGCCTGTTCCGGCGTGCGACCCGCCGCCCTGGCCTGTCGGCCCGCCTCGATGAACGCGGCAACGAAGTCCGCGTACTCCTCGACATCCTTCCACTGCGCGGTCGTCGAGATCGGCATCACCGACTGCGGCTTGTGCGTGCCGACGCCGCCCGCTTTCGGCGAGTCATGCCCCGGCACCGCGGAGCGGGCCGTGGTCACCGCCGCGCGAGCCTTCGCCAGCGTCTGTCCGAGGCCGAGCAGGCTCCCGCCCCGGGACGGGTCCACGACCGGCACGGCTTTCCTGGGAAACAGTTCGCTCATGTACGCGAGGCGCTTCTCCTTGAAGAACACCAGCGCCTCATCACCCGTCTGGCCCGGACCGAGGACCATCAGCTCCATCACGTCCGGCCCGTCGAGCAGCGTCGTCGTGCCGGTCACTACCTTCGATGGTGCAAACTTCGCCGCCGCGCCGGCGAACACGCCCAACTGCCCCGCCCGGTCGGCCACGGCCTTCGGCGCGATGACCGTCGTCACGTCCGCGTACTCCAGGTTCGCCTTCAGGTCCTCCGCCCCGCTCCGCAGGTTGACGATCGTGCGCACGGGCTGGTCCGTCACGGTGGAGAGCGCGTCGAGCGACGCCTTGCCCAGGCCCGCCGGCAGCGGATCAATCAGCACCACGCCGTCGTCGCGCGTCAGGGCAATGGCGTTGGCGCCGCCGCCGGAGAGGACGAACAGGATGTCGTAGGCGTTCAGATTCCAGAGCGTGACGGCCGGTGCGGGCGTCTGTGCGCGAACCACGCCGGCCACCGCGCACGCGGTGACCGCAGCGGCGAGGCCGGCCGCCAGCATACGCGGGCGCATCACTTCCCGTCCTTTGCCAGTGACGCGGCGATGATCTCTTCGTCGTTCCGCGCGTAGATGTGCCGGTTCGCATACGCCGGGTGCGACCAGTTCACGTTGACGAGCTGGCGACGGTTGCCCGGAGGCGAGGTCGGCTTGATGAGCGCGGTCCGGCTGATCTCCTTGTACCCGGCCGGGTCGGGCTGCACGATGATGAGCTCGCCGCGGTCGTTGTTGATGAAGAGCCGGCCGGCATTCACGACGATGTGTCCGGTCGCCCACCGCGACCGCTCCTTCGTCACCGCCTGGGTTTCCCAGAGACGCTCCCCGTCCGATACCCGCATGCACCGGAACTGCCCGTAGCTGCAGATGCCGTAGATGTGGCCGTTGACGATCACCGGCCCCGAGAGCGTGGAGTGCAGCCCGTCGGTCTGCAATTCGTTGTTGCTCTTGCCCTTCCAGACGATCGAGGCGGCTGGCTTCTTCTGATCGAGATTCAGCATCAGGCCACCGTCGTAGAACGTGCTGAAAAACAGATGCGGCCCGCTCTTGAACGGCATCGCGGCTGAGGCGCTCCCGCCGACGCGCCAGGGCGCCTCCCAGCGCACCTTCCCGCTCTCGGGGTTCAGCGAGGCGACCGCGCCGGGATACCAGACGATGAGCTGCTTCGCGCCGCCCTCGGTGATCATCAGCGGCTGCGCGGCGCCCAGCTCCGTCTCCATCGAGAGTGACTTCCAGATCACCTGGCCGGTGAACTTGTCGAGCGCCACGACCTTCGCGTCCGGCTGGCCACCGACCATGCAGATCAGGTTGTTGCCGTCCACGAGCGGGGACCCGGTGTAGCCGTAGTTGAACGCCCACGTGCGCGGGTCCGCGCCGAGGTCGGCGACGTAGTCCTTCTTCCAGACCACCTCGCCGGTCGCGGCCTTGAAGCAGAAGAGCTTGCCGTTCACGCCAAGGACGTAGACGCGGTCGCCGTCCACGGTC
>JBIKWH010000452.1:0-2535 GCA_044356435.1 Vicinamibacterales bacterium | reverse complement strand
GCGGTCGACGATGAACGTGCGATCGGCGAGATTCTTCACCGCGAGGAAGACCGAGCCGCCCCGAGGAAGGCGCCAGGAGGCGGCCGCGTTCCAGTAGGTGTACCGCGGAATCAGCCCCCGCTGCCCGTCGACGGATGGCGCAACCGCGTTGAGGTCGTCCGAGAACTGGTCCCCGAGGAACTGGGCCTCGACCTGCACATCCAGGCCCGCCGCGTGCCGGTATCCCGCCGTCACGGATCCGCCGTGCTCCGCCGCATACGGGAGGCGGTTGCCCGAGACGGAGACCGTCGTGAATCCCGGGACGTTGCTGGTGCGGACGCCGTCGAAACGCGCCACCGGAAGCCACGTGTAGGCAAGCCTCGAGTACGCGCCGTGCTGACTCCGGTGAATCGTCCGCCAGGTCAGGTCGATCCCTGCCTCCAGGCCCTGCTGCAGCGTCTGGCCGCCGTTGGTCAGCGTCGCACCCACCCCGCCCGCCAGGCTCGCCGGCACGATCTGGTTCTCGTAGTCCATCCTGAAGAACGTCGCGTCCAGCGCCAGCGTGTCTCCCAGGCGCGTGCGGCCACCGACTTCGTAGTTCCAGCTCCGCTCGGGTTCGAGGTCGACCACGCCGCCTGTGGCGTTATTGATGACGTCCTCGGCCCTGGGCGGCGCGAAGCCCTTGTGGACACCGCCGAACAGCGTGGTGTCGGCGTTTGCGCCGTAGGACACACCCAGGCCCGGCACGACCTCCGTCAAGCCGGTGTCCCCGGACACCCCGGCGAGACGGTTCGTCCGCGTATAGGTAATCCGCTCGACACGCACGCCCGGAGTCACGGTCCAGGCACCGACCATCGCGCGATGCTGGACGAACGTCGACACCGCATCCGTGGTGCGCAGGTTGCGCTCGACCACGGTGCCCGTCCGCGCGAGGGGCGAGGCGCCGTTCACCTGACGGCGATTCTGGTCCTCGGTGTGCAGACGCAGGCCGAAGTCGGTCTCCTGGAGCACGCCGGCCGTGAAGCCCACGCGGGCGCGGGCTTCGGCGCCGATGTGCCAGTAGCGCCGGAGCCGGCCCTCGTTGCCGCACGTGGTCGCCAGGTTGCTCATGCCACCGCAGGCGGGATCGGCCGAATCGTTCGGGCGCTGCGCGGAATTGCTCGACTGACGCCACCAGTCGCGGGCGAAGTGCGAGGCGTACACCGTGCCCGTCAACGCCATGCGGGAGAAAAGGAGCGCACGGTAGGTGCTCGAGAGACCGGCCCGGGCTCCATCGAAACCATCGTTCGCGAACGGATTCTGGCGCGGCGCCGCGGCGTACTCGGCCTCGCGGAGCCCGCTGTAGGTCACCTGCGAATCCTCGCGATAGAACGAACCCTTGACCGTGAGATGCCGCGTACCGCCGAGCGGGTGCGACACCTTCACCATCGCATCCGTCAGGTCGCTGTGCACGTTCTCGCGCGCGCCGTCGCTGGCCTTCTGGACCGCCTGGAGATAAAAGCCCGTGCGTCCGATGGTGCCTCCGAGCGATCCGCCGACATTCAGATACGCGCGATTGCCGCCACTCACCGCCACGGCACCCGAAGGCTCCGAGGGAGGCTCAGGCGTGATGTAGTTCACCACGCCGCCGAGGGTCACCGGTCCCTGGACGATCTGACTCGACCCCTTGAGCACCTCCACGCGCTCGAACCGCTCGATCGGCGGGTGGTAGTAACTGGCGTTGTCCCCATAGGGCGCAAAGGCGACCGGTACGCCATCCTCAAGCAGGAGGACCTTCGTGGAGCGCGTGGGATTGAGGCCGCGCATGCCGATGTTCGGACGGAGACCAAGGCCCTCCTCGTCACGCACGGTGACACCAGGCACCTTCCGGAGCGCCTCGGACGTGCTGAACACATGGGACGCCTCGAGCACGTCGCGTGACAGGAGGTCAAAGGATCCGGGCACACGGCGAAGCGACTCCTCGGAGCCGACCAGGCGCGTCCCGATCACGGTCAGATCCTCGGACAGCGTGCCGGGCCGCAGCAGCAGCTCGACCGTCACGGGACCCGCAACGAGCGTGACCTCGACCTGCGCCAGCGAGAAACCCTCGAGCACGGCCGACACCACTGCAGGACCATCCGCCGGACACAACGCCTCGAAACGGCCCGCGGCGTCGGTCTGGATCGCCGCGAGTACCTGCCCGGTCTGCCGGCGCACGGTCACGGTAGCACCAGGGACGACGCCACCCGTGCTGTCCACCACCCGCCCCGCGACACGGGCAGGCGCCTGCGCGAACGCGGACGCCCCGAAGGCGGTCGCCAGGACCAGCTGCGTCACGCAAAACCACACAGCCGTAATACTGAGACTCAATCTCATGACACGGTCATCGTCCTCCATCCCTCCACGCGCTGTCAACGTCGATGGCGGGACGGGCCGAGGGCCGGCTGATGGACGCCGCGGTGAGCGCGCCCGCGCAATCGCCGAACGCCGCGTTCCGCCCCCCGGTCAGGTCATCAGGGCGAGCGGGCTGCGCGAGATTGGCATCTTCGCGGCGGCCTTCACGTGCTGGCGCGGCAG
>JBIKWH010000045.1:0-9173 GCA_044356435.1 Vicinamibacterales bacterium | reverse complement strand
CGACCGCTGCTGCGTCAGCATCCGGCTCAGCGAGATGTGGAGGATGAAGGCCGCCACGCCCAGAAAGACCACCGGGATGACGATGCCGAAGGTCTGGAGCTGCGCCAGCTCGCTTTCGAGCATCCATGCTGACGGCTGGAGGGACTGGGGCACGGCGCCGCGTCCGCCGTACGGCGCGAGCAGGCGGTCCACCTCGCCGATGACCTCGGCCTCCGAGGCCTCGGCGGTCAGCGTGAGCGCAACGTCGTTGAACCCGCCGGTCATGTCGAGCGCCGCCGCCAGCGCCGCCTGGTTCATCCACAGCACGCCGAAGCGGCGAAAGTCGGGGAAGAGATCGCCGGCACGGATGGCGTAGACATACTCCGGCGAGAGCGCGACGCCGACGACGGTGAGCGTGCGCCGGCGCCCGTTTATGAGCGCGGTGATCCGCGTGCCGAGGTCGAACCCGTGGGCTTCGACGAACCGTTCGCTGACGAGGACTTCGTCCGGCCGGGCCGGGTCCACCCACCGCCCGCGCCGCACGTACACCTGGTTCAGCGACTGGCCGGCGACCGGTGGCACGGAGGCCAGGCGGCCGGAGACGGGCTCCGGCATGTCCGCCAGTTCCAGCGTCACCTGCGTCACGACCCGCGGCTCCACGGCGCTCACGCCCGGGATCCGCGCCAGTTCGTCCGCCACCGGTGCGGGCGCCCGGGTCAGGGAGGCAAAGACGTCGGCAAACTGCGCGCGCTCGTAGAACGCGTTCCGCGTCCGCTGGAGCGACTCGAAGTTCGAGAAGTAGGCGATGAACATGGTCACGCCGGCGGCGATCACCAGCGCGACGGCCACCGCCTGCCCCCGCATGGCCCAGACGTCGCGCAGGAGCTTCCGGTTGAGCGCGGACATGCGCGGCCCTACCACGCGAGATCCCGGACGGCGCGGCGCTCGGTGTGCCGCTCGACGCTGGTGACGAGGCCGTCGGCCAGACGCACCACGCGGTCGGCCATGCCGGCCACCGCTGCGTTGTGCGTGATGACGACCGTCGCCGTGCCCATCTCCCGGTTCACCCGGGCCAGCGCGTCGAGCACCACCATGCCGGTGGTGATGTCGAGGGCGCCGGTGGGCTCGTCGCAGAGCAGCACCGACGGCCGTTTGGCGATGGCGCGGGCGATCGCCACGCGCTGCTGCTCGCCGCCCGAGAGCTGGGCGGGGAAGTGGTCGAGCCGTTGGCTCAGACCCACCCTGTCGAGCGCCTCTTCAGTGGTCATCGGTGTGTCCACGATGTCGGTGACGAGCGCGACGTTCTCGCGCGCGGTCAGGCTCGGGATGAGGTTGTAGAACTGGAACACGAAGCCGACGTGCTGGCGCCGGTACTGCGTCAGGGCCGCCTCATCGGCCGTGGTGAGGTCCTGGTCGCCGTAGCGCACGGTGCCCGCGGTCGGCACGTCGAGGCCGCCGAGGATGTTGAGGAGTGTGGACTTGCCGGAGCCCGACGGGCCGAGCAGCACGACGAGCTCCCCGGCCGCGAGGTCGAAGTCCACGCCGCGCAAGGCATGCACGGTCACCTCTCCCATGACATAGACCTTGGTCAGTCCGTGTGCGAGGAACACCGGCGCGCCTGTCACGCCTCTAATCTTGCGCCCGTTCCCTTCCGGAACGGTTCACTGGCGCGCTCTGACCGGAGCCGGTATGCTTGAAACCCCGTGTACGTAGCGCACCGCCACCGCATCGCCGCATCGATTGCCACCGCGCTCGCGGTGATTCTGACGCTCGGACTCTGGCTGCCCGGGTCCAAGCCGACGGGCCGTGAGCGCCCGATCCGGCGCGCGGCGCGCAGCGGCTGGAGTGCCCGGTCGGTCGGCTCCGCCGTCTGGGTGGTACCCGACCAGGAAGTCGGCGTCACGACGCCTGGCGCGGGAGCCGGTCACGACGGGGTTGGGTCTCTGGACGACGCGCAGCCGGTGCGGCTTACCGCGAGGCCGGTACTCGCCCCGTGGTCGTTCGTGCTCGTCCGGTACGTCAACCCGCCATCATCCGCCCTGCACGACGCGGATCCCGGCCCGCACCGCGGCCGCGCCCCTCCCGCTCACCTCTCGTAGGACGTTCGCTCCGTTCCCCAGCCTTTCGTCTGGCTGGATGTACGCACCGGTGTGTCCGGTGAACGGAGCTGGTTTCTGCCGTCCGGATCTCCGGGCGGCTTGCGAGAGGACTGCACGTCATGAAGGCACACACGTCGGAAACCCAGGCCACCATCACGCCCGCGCGGGCACTCGAGATCCTGCAGGAGGGCAACACCCGGTTCATGAGCAACCTCCGCGTGAACCGGAACCTGCTCCAGCAGGCCAATGAGACCCGCGACGGCCAGTGGCCCTTCGCCACCATCGTGAGCTGCATCGACAGCCGGACGTCGGCGGAGCTGATCTTCGACCAGGGCCTGGGCGACATCTTCTCGATCCGAATCGCCGGGAACGTCATCAACACGGACATCGTCGGCAGCCTCGAGTTTGCCTGCCAGGTGGCTGGGTCGCGACTGGTCGCCGTACTGGGACACACAGGCTGCGGTGCCATCAAGGGCGCGTGCGACCACCTGGAGATGGGGAACCTGACCGAGCTGCTCGCCAAGATTCAGCCCGCGGTGCATGAGGAGACGGACACCACCGACCCGGCGGCACGCAACTCGAGGAACGCGGACTTCGTGACGCGCGTCGCGGAGTTGAACGTACGGCGGTCGGTGCGGGCGCTGGTCAACCGCAGCCATGTGCTGTCGGAGCTGGTCGCCGCAAGGCGACTGGCGATCGTCGGCGGCATGCACGACCTCACCAGCGGAAAAGTGACGTTTCTTCCCGATACGCTGGTCGACAGCCCGGCGGCGCTGGATCGGGTGGCCCATGTGCCGGCCGTGAAATAATCAACGCTTCATGTTGAGAGCCGGAATCGTCGGACTGCCCAACGTCGGCAAGTCCACGCTGTTTAACGCCGTCACCCGCACGCGCAACGCGGAGGCGGCCAACTATCCCTTCTGCACCATCGATCCCAACGTGGGCATCGTGACGGTGCCCGACGCGCGGCTCGAGGCGCTCCGGGGCATCGCGAAGACCCAGGTCGTCATCCCCGCCACGGTCGAGTTCGTGGATATCGCGGGTCTGGTGAAAGGGGCCAGCCAGGGCGAAGGTCTTGGCAACAAGTTCCTTACGCACATCCGGGAGGTCGATGCCATCGTCCAGGTGGTGCGCTGCTTCGAGGACAAGGACATCCACCACGTCTCCGGCACGGTGGATCCGGTGCGCGACATCGAGGTCATCAACACCGAGTTGATGCTCGCCGATCTCGAACAGGTGACGAAGCGCCGCGAACGGCTCGTCAAGGACATCAAGCGTGGCGACAAGGCCGCCGCGGCTGAAGAAGCCGTGCTCGAGAAGATCGAGACGGCACTCAATGCCGGCAGGCCCGCGCTCACCGTGGAGCTGACGCCCGAAGAGAAGGCGCTGGCCAGGCCGCTCTTCCTGCTGAGCGACAAGCCGACGATCTTCGCGTGCAACGTGAAGGAGGACGAGCTGGCCACGGCCGACACGCTCCCCGCCGTGCAGAAGGTGCGCGAGTACGTGAAGGCGCACCTCTCGTGCGAAGCCGTCGTCATCAGCGCGCAGATTGAGGCCGAGCTCGTCGACCTGTCGCCGGAAGAGGCGGGCGCCTATCTGAAGGATCTCGGCGTCGAGGAGAGCGGCATGGGCGCGCTCATCCGCTCCACCTACCACCTGCTCGGCCTGCGGACGTACTTCACGGCGGGCGAGAAGGAAGTGCGGGCCTGGACGATCCACAACGGCGACACGGCGCCGAAGGCCGCCGGCGTCATCCACTCCGACTTCGAGCGCGGGTTCATCAAGGCCGAGACGGTGGCCTACGACGACCTCGTGGCCTGCGGCTCCGTCGCCGCGGCGCGCGAGAAGGGTCTCTACCGGATGGAAGGCAAGGAATACGTCGTCAAGGACGGCGATGTTCTGCTCTTCAAGTTCAACGTCTAGATAGGGCCATTGGCCCCGGCGTTTCGCCCACTGATGAGAAAGCTGTAGTACCCCCACATCCCCGGCTGTGACGCTGGGGCATGTTCAAGTGCACACCATTCTTCTTTCTCTGTTTGTGGTCGCTCGCCGTGCCGGCTTCCGGTCAGTCCGCCCAGAGCGGGCAGAGCGCGCCTCCAGCCGACACGCCATCCGCATCCACCGACTCCACGACGCCCCTCGCTGACCTGCGTCTCAAGGAGACCGTCGAAGTCACTGGTTCGCGCGGGCAGATCGAGTCAGGCAAGTCGTCGGTGTCCTCGACGGTCGTGACCCGCAAGGACATGGAAGCCCGCAACGTCCGCACGGTCGAACAGGCCGTCAGTGCCACGGAGGGCGTCTCGGTCTTCCGGTCGCGCGGCGTAGGCGACAGCTTCACTGGCATCGGGATGCGTGGCTTCAACGGCCGCTCCTCGGGACAGTCCCGTGTGCTCGTGCTGCTCGACGGGCAGCCGATCAACGACGCCTACCTGGGTGGCGTGGACTGGAACACCCTGCCGGTGGATGAAGTGGACCGTGTCGAGGTCGCGCGAGGGCCGTTCTCGGCGCTCTATGGCGGCAACGCGCTGGGCGGCGTCGTCAACATCCTCACCCGTCCGATCGACCGCCGTTCCTTCGAGCTGTTCACCCAGCAGGGCACCAACAACACCGGGTCGTACTCGGCGCGCTACTCGGATCGGATTGCGAAGCGGATCGGTATCAGCCTCTCCTACGCCCACCTGCGCACCGACGGCTATCCGGCGCAGATCGTGACGCGGACGGCAACGGTCAGCACGCCCACGGCCGCGCCGCAGGTCAACGGCGTGACGCCAGTCGGTACCGCGACGGCCGGGTCGGCCTTCATCGTCGGCCAGCGCGGTGGCGTCGGCTACCGGAACCACGCGCTCCGCGGCCGCGTGGAGTACGCCCCGAACGCGCAGACGATCATCTCAGCCCAGTTCCTGCGCCAGACGAAGATCAGCGAATGGGGTGAGTACAACTCGTTCGTCAGGGACGCCCAGGGGCGCACGGTGGACTCCGGCGCGGCCGGACTCGTCTTCAACGATGGTGGCGTCTGGCGCCGGATGACGCTGCTGCCCAGTCAGTTCCTTGGCGCCCGGCAGGGAGGCGGCTCGAACACCTATCAGGGGCAGGTGCTGCGGATGCTGGGCTCGAAGTCGCAGCTCCGGGTCCAGGCCGGTCTGGCCGACACGCCTGCAAACTGGACGTCGCTACCGGGTACGGCCGCCACGCTGGCTGGGGGAGCGGGCACCTACACCGACCAGTCGTTCCGGATGGCCTTCACGAACGTGCAGTGGGGCCTCTCCACCGGCCGCCACGATATCGCCGTCGGCACAGACCTTCGCGGCGAGGCCGCGACCAACTTTGAGAATCCGATCTCGAACTATCTGACCGAAGAGGCCGACACCACCACGCAGATCACGTTCAGTAACGGACGCGCGTTCACGCAGGGCATCTACGTGCAGGACCGCTGGGCCCTTGGCGATCGGTTCTCGGTGACGGCGGGTGGCCGCTTCGATGCCTGGCGCACCTACGACGGCGAGACGAAGTCCGCGGTGAATCAACCGCTCCGCACTCTCGACAAGCGGAGCGCGACCGCGGTGACGGGCAAGGTGTCGGCCCTCTGGGCGCCGGTGCCGGAGACGGCCATCCGCGGCAGCGTGGGCAACGCCTTCCGCAGCCCGTCGATCTTCGAGCTCTACCGCGACCTGCTCGACGCCGGCATCTTTCTTTCAGGCAACCCGGCGCTTGAGCCGGAGCGGCTGACAGCGGTCGAAGCGGGGGTGCGTCAGAAGGTCGGCGTGGTCTCGCTGGACGGCGCGATCTACCGCAATCGCATCACGAACCTGATTTACCGGTTCACCGACTTCGCGGCCGATCCGGCTGGGCTGCTCCGGCGCATGGGTAACGCTGGTGAGGCACACACCAAGGGGGTCGAGCTCGGCGTCGGCATCAAGCCGCTGCCGTGGCTGACCGCGCGGCCTACCTACACCTTCACGGACGCCACGATCGCGAAGAACCCGCTGGTGCCGGCCACGGTGGGCCGGCGGGTTCCGCTCGTGGCACGCCACGCGGCCGCCATGACACTCTCGGCGGTCCAGCCCCGGTGGTCCGCGACGGTCACCGGCCGCTACCAGGGCGACGTGTTCTCCACCGACACGAACACGGACATCGTCAACGGCGTGCCCGGGAGCTACGACCCCTTCTTCGAGGCGGACGTCGCCGTGTCCGTGACCGCGGCCAAGGCGGCCACGGTGTTGCTGACAGTCGAGAACATTCTCGACCGGCGGTACTTCATGTTCTACCGCAACCCCGGCCGCATGGTGCACCTCGGCCTGCGGCTCCGCTTCTGAACGGGAGCGACGCCATGAACATGACCACCCTCGATCAGCTTCGCGGAGTCTTTCACGCCGTTGCGGGCGTGCTCGTCTGGCCGGTACTCCTGGGCCTGCTGGGCCTCGCTGGCTCCATGCTCATCGCGCTCGGGACCTTCGCGCGGGAGGCCTGGGACAGGACTCGTGGGCGCCGGCGTGCTCTTGAGGCGGATCAACGTGCGCTGGCGGCGGTGCCAGTCAGCCAGGACGCCGACGAACGCGCACTCCAGATCGAGCAGGTGCTTCAGGACTGCGACCGGCGCCGGTGGCGCGCCCTCAACCGCCTGCGTCTGGCCGTGCGCGTCGGCCCCTCGTTGGGCCTGATGGGCACGCTGATTCCGATGGCCGATGCGCTGCAGGGCCTGGCCGACGGGAATCTTCCGGCGCTGGCCAGCAACATGGTCACGGCCTTCGCCGCGACCGTGATCGGGCTGACGATCAGCGTGATCGCGTACCTCGTGTCGGCCGCGCGCGAGAACTGGGTGCGGGCCGACGCGGCGACATTGGCGTTTGACGCCGAACGGTTGCATCGTGCGGCGCCCCCGAAGACCGGGGCGGCCAGCGCGCAGGCCGTGGCATAAGCCCGCCATGCGCTTCGTCCATCACCATCGCGTCTCGGCCCACGGCGCCGCACCTGGGCACGACGAGGACCCGCTCGCCGGCATCGCGAATCTCTTCGACGTCAGCGTCGCGTTCATCGTGGCGCTGCTCATCGCGCTCTTCGCGTTGTTCTCCTCGGGGTCGCTGCTCGATCCCCGGTCCAACGTCACGCTCGTGAAGGAGTCCTCCTCGGGCGAGATGGAGATCATCACGAAGAAGGGCTCCCAGATCTCCGTGCAGAAGGTGACGACCAGGACCATGTCAGGCCAGGGCAAACGGCTCGGCGTGGCCTATCGGCTGGCCAACGGCCAGGTCGTCTACGTGCCCGAAGGCGAAGCACCGCCGCAATGAGCGGCCGGCTTGCGTCGGGCGTCGGCGTGACGGCCCCGCTCCTTCTCCTGAGGTTCCCATGACCCGTCTTCGTATGATCCCGCTCACGCTGGCCGCCTGCGTGGTGCTGGGTGTGGCCGGTGCCGCGCTGCGTGCTCAGAACGGCGCGGTGGCGTCCGTGCCGGCACCCGCACCGGCCGGCCGGCCCGCGCCCGCGTACTACCATCCCGACCGTCCGGGGCTGACGGCAACCCTGGCCGACTACCTTGCGTGGTACCGCGCGCGGCCGGGCCGAGGGCACCGCTACGACCCCTCGCGCCTCACCGTCGGCGTCTTCGTGCATGCGTCCATCCACGAGAAGCGCAACATGGGCGCCTTCGACGCGCTCGTGCGCGCCGTCGAGCGCCGCGGGCACAACGTCGTCACGCTGGTGGCTCTGAGCAACGTCGACGTGGCCCGCGCGCTCTCGACAGACGGTCAACCTGTTGTCGACGTCTTTCTGTTCTCGAGCGAGTTGCTGGACCTGGGAGACCGCGGGGCCGGGCTTGCCATGGCCGATCGGCTCGGCGTGCCGATCCTGGGGGCCTTCCACATGCACGACACCACGCCGGACCAGTACGCGGCCCGTCCGATGGGCTTCCACCCGGCGCTGACCTACGTCGTGTCCGAGGCCGAACGGGAAGGTCGGATCGAGCCCCTCGTGATTTCAGGCAAGGGCACGTCGGCAGACGGCCGGATCATCCAGCAGCCGATGCTCGAGCAGATTGAGTGGCGCGCGGATCGCGCCCTGAGCTGGGCACGCCTGCACCGGGCCCCGAACCGGGAGAAGCGCGTCGTCTTCACCTACTGGAGCGAAGGCGCGGGCAAGGCCAACGTCGGAGGCGACCCCGACGACTTCCTCGACGTGCCCGGCAGCCTGGTGCGGCTCATGGCCGAGATGAAGGCCGCGGGCTATGACACGGGCACTGCGCCCGTGCCCGACCGCGACGCTCTGGTGCGGCGCATGGCCCGCGAGGCCTCGAACGTCGGAAGCTGGGCACCCGCTGAGTTGGCGAGGCGCGTCCGCGAGTCGGAAGTGGCGCTCATTCCCGAGGCGAAGTACCGGGCGTGGTTCAACCGGCTGCCGAAGGCCAACCGGGACGCCATCGTGGAGATGTGGGGGCCGCCACCCGGGCAGGTGATGGTGCACACCGACAGCACCGGTCAGCGCGTGCTGGTCATTCCGAAGATCCAGTTCGGCAATGTGCTCATCGCGCCGCACCCGGACTGGGGGTACCTGCAGAGCAACAAGGCGCTGATGTCGGTGGGCGCGCTCCCTCCGCATCATCAGTACCTCGCGTTCTTCCTGTGGCTGCAGGAGGAGTGGAAGGCCGATGCGTGGGTGAGCCTCTTCAGCAACATCGTGCTCCAGCCCGGCAAGAACGAAGGTCCGATGGCGAGCGACCAGATCGGGATCCTGCTGGGCCGGCTGCCCCATGTGCACCCCGAGCGGCTCGGCGCGAACGGGGGCTTGAGCAACAAACGCAAGGGCCTTGCCCAGACGACGGGCTGGTTCAATCTCGTGGCGCCGTCGGACACCTCCGCGGAGACGGGTGAGCTGCGGGCGCAGTTGGGCCGCTATGCCACGCAGGCCGACGCGACATGGAAGGCGGGGGCAGAGCCGGCGATTCGCGCCGAAATGGAGCGGTCGGGTGTGGCGAGAGCCATTGGCCTGGACGCGACGTCAGCCGACTTCGAGACGCTGCGCACAGAGGCCGCGACCTACCTCAACGCCCTCGACCGCTCCCTGGCGCCCCATGGCAGCCGTGTACTGGGCGAGGTGCCCGAACCG
>JBIKWH010000044.1:0-9188 GCA_044356435.1 Vicinamibacterales bacterium | reverse complement strand
CGATTGACAGGGCCGGTCGAGGTGCGCGCCGTGTAGTAGAGGTACACCAGCCGCGTCGACGCGAACTCCGGGTCCAGCGCCAGGCCGAGGAGGCCGGCCTCGCTCTCCACGTAGACGTCATCGAGCGTCAGCGCCGTCGTGAAGGCGCCTCCCGGGGCGAGCACGCGCACGCGCCCGGCCCGCTCGGTGACGAAGAGCCGGCCGTCCGGTGCGAAGTTCAGCGACCAGGGAATCTGCAGGTTGGTGGCGATCGTCTCGACGCGAAAGCGGACACCGTCGCCGGCCGTGACGGCGTCTGTGGTGGCGAGCACCTGGAAGTCCGCGACTGACACGGGAGGGGTTGCCGTCGAGCCACCCGTGGGCTGTGTCGTCGAGGGCGTCGACGGCTGCGGATCACAAGACTGCGCCGTGGTCTGCGCCAGCACCAGAGCGAATACGGCGGTCTTCCACATCGCGGGTTGATCTTCCCACGGCCCGCAAGACCGTACGCTACGCTCGTCCGGCCCGCTCACGCGGTGCCACTTCGCATGCCCGCGCCCGCTCCCACGATTGCATTCGCAGCCTGGCTCAATCAGCCGGGCCGCTGGACCCGACTCGCGTGGCTCTGGATGGCGCTCGCGCTGCCGTCGGGTCTCATCGTCTGGAAGCTCACGGGCGCCGGGCTGCTGGCGTACGCGGCCGGTGTCGCCGCGGTGGCGCCGATGGCGTGGCGTCGGGCAGGACAGCACGGCGCGTGGTCGAGCCGCACCACGCGTGCGACCGTCGCGCTGACAGCGCTCGCGCTCGTGGCCGCGATGGCGCTGCTCTATCCGCGCTTCAACACGGCCGTCCCCGGCTTCGGTGCCGACGATGACGACGCGCTGAATGTGGGCGTGCGGGCACTGGTGAGCGGCCGGTCGCCCTACGGCGAACTGACCTACCTCGGCAACACGCTGCATCAGTTCCCGGGTGCCTTCGTGCTTGCGGCGCCCTTCACGGTGATCTTCGGCAGCAGCGCCTGGCAGAACCTGTTCTGGCTGGGTGCGTTCTGGGTCGTCGTCGCGAGGGATCTGCGCAGCGCGCAGACGGCCGTCCGCCTGTGCTGGATCGTGCTGGTTGCCAGCCCGGTCGTGCTGCACGGGATGTGGACGGGCGTGGGTCACATGGCGAACGCCATCTCGGTGCTGCTCGGCATGCGCTGGCTGATGGCGCTGCCGGCACGGGGAACGGACGCGTCCACGGACCGCCGACCCGCATGGCTGGCCGCCGTCTTCTGGGGCGTGGCGCTGGCGGCCCGACCCAACTTCCTGTTCCTGATGCCGCTCGTGGGCGGCTGGCTGTGGCGTCAGCGCGGTCCCCGCGTGGCCATGGCGACCCTCGGGCTCAGCGCCGCGGTCGTCGTGGCGCTGTCGGTGCCGTTCATCTGGACGGGCGGGATCGAGGCCTTCACGCCGCTCGAAGCCGGCCACGCCCTCGGGCGGTTCAACGGCACGGTGCCGCTCGGCACCGCACTCGGCGCCGTGCTGGTGGTGGTGTCGCTGTCGTGCGCGATGCTGCCGCTCACCGAGGCGGGCCTCTTTCTCGCGGCTGCGCTCGTCATGGCCGTGCCCGTCGTGCCGGGAACCCTGTTCGAGCTCACGGACGGGCTGGAGCGCGGGCTCTACTACGCGACCTGGGCGGTGTTTCCGATGTGGTTCGTCGTGATGGCGGCCGTGCGCGGCCGCTGGTCCGACGGCTATTCCAGCGAGAGCTGACCGGTGTAGATCGCCATGCCGACGACGGCGTCGATGCCTTCCGCTTCGAGCGCGTCGATCTCGGCACGGGTCGTGATCCCTCCGGCCGCGGTGAGCCGGCGCGACGTGGCGCGATGGACGGCCATGATCGCGTTCATGTCCGTGCCCTTCATCAGGCCCTCGTTGTCCACGTGCGTGTAGAGAAACTCTCCGCAGTAGGGTTCGAGCGCCTTCACGGCCTCGACAGCCGTGATCGGCAGGAGCGTCTTCCAGCCGTGAATCGCGACGTGGCCGCCTTTGCTGTCCACCGCCCCGATCACATGCTCGGGACCCACCGCGGTTGCCAGGGCTTCAGCGAAGCCGAGGTCGACCGCGCCGTCCTTGAAGAGCGACGAGCTGACGATCACGGCGTGCGCGCCCGCCTGGAGCACCTCGATCGCCTTGTCCACGGTGCGTATGCCGCCGCCCATCCGACAGGGTAGCCGCGCGCAGATCGACTTGGCCAGCGGGAGATTGCCGGGCTTGCCCATCGCCGCGTCGAGGTCGATGAGCTGCACCTTCGGGAAGGTCGAGAAGCGGTTGATCCAGAGCTCCGTGTCGTCCGTCTGGATGGCGAGCTTCTCGCCCTGTACGAGCTGGACGATGTGGCCGTTCTGGAGATCGATTGAAGGAATCAGCATCGGAACCGGACGGGCAACTAGAGACGGACGGGGATGCCGCGCTCGCGCATGCGAATCTTCAGCTCGTGCACGCTCGACTCGGCGAAATGGAAAATGGACGCGGCAAGGGCGGCGTCCGCCCGGCCTTCGGTGAACACGTCGACAAAGTGGTCGAGCCCGCCCGCGCCACCCGAGGCGATGACGGGAATGTTCACGGCCGTCGACACGGCAGCCGTGAGGGCGCAGTCGAACCCGGACTTGGTGCCGTCGCGATCCATGGAGGTCAGCAGGATCTCGCCGGCGCCACGGGCCTCGGCTTCCTTCGCCCATTCAACCGCGTCGCGCGCGGCGTCGGTCTGGCCGCTGCGGACGTAGACGGCGAACCGGTCGTCGTGGCGCTTGGCGTCGATCGCCACGATCACCGCCTGGCTGCCGTAGCGGTTCGCGAGCGTCGTGATGAGGTCCGGCTGCTTCAGCGCCGCGGTGTTAAGGCTGACCTTGTCCGCGCCGGCGTCGATCACCGTGGCGGCGTCCGACTCCGACCGGATGCCGCCACCGACGGCGAGCGGCAGAAAGATCTCCGCCGCGACGGCACGGACGGTGTGGGCGAGCGTCCGCCGGCCCTCGAGCGTCGCCGTGATGTCGAGCACGACGACCTCGTCGATGCCCTCGACGTTGTAGCGCTTCGCCAGTTCGGCCGGGTCGCCCGCGTGGCGCAGGTCCTGGAACTGCACGCCCTTGACGACCTGTCCGTCGCGAACGTCCATGCAGGCGATGACGCGTTTGGAGAGCATCAGCGGCAGGCCTCGAGGAAGTTGGTGAGAATGCGGAGGCCGACGTCTGACGACTTCTCCGGGTGGAACTGCACGCCGAAGACCTTGCCGCGCTCGACCGCGGCGGCAAACTCCTCCGTGCCGTGGGTCGTGGCCGCCACGCAGTCGTTGGTCACCGGGCCCGCGTAGGAGTGCGTGAAGTACACCTGCGATCCAGCGGCGATGCCCTTGAGGAGCTTCGACGAGGTTCCGGCCGGCGGCACGAGCGCGTTCCAGCCGACGTGCGGCACCTTGACGCCCTCGCGCGGGTTCCCCTGCAGGCGGACGCAGCGCCCGGGCAGCACGCCGAGCCCGGGCTGGTCCGGCGATTCCTCGCTGCCTTCGAAGAGCCACTGCATGCCGACGCAGATGCCGAGCAGGGGCACGCCCGCGAGCACGCGGCCCTCGATCGCCGCCCGCCACGAGGCATCCAGATTGGCGGTGGAAGTGAAGTGGCCGACACCCGGCACGATCACGCCGTCCACGCCCTCCAGTTCCGAGGCCGACTCCGGCGTGAAGAAGGCCGCGCCCAGCGCCGAGAGCGCCTTGCGCACCGACGTCAGGTTGCCGGCCTTGTAGTCGACGAGTGCGATCACAGCAGTCCCTTCGTGCTCGGCAGCATCTTCGCGAGCCGCGCATCCTTCGCGCAGGCCACCCGAAGCGCACGGGCGAACGCCTTGAACACCGCCTCGATGTGGTGGTGGCTGGAGCGTCCGTAGAGCACGATGGCGTGCACGTTCGCGCGCGCGCCCATCGCGAAACCGTCGAAGAAGTCGTGCACGAGCTCCGTCTGCAGGTCGCCGACCTTCTCCACGGCCACCTTCAACTTCACGACCGCGTGCGGCCGGCCGCTCAGGTCCACGGCGGCCACGGCCAGGGTTTCATCCATCGGCATGACGAAGTAGCCGGCCCGGTTGATGCCCTTCTTGTCGCCGAGCGCCGCCGCCACCGCCTCACCGAGGACGATGCCGATGTCCTCGACCGTGTGGTGCTGGTCCACGTCCAGGTCGCCCGTGGCCGTGAGCTGCAGGTCGAAGCCGCCGTGCCGCGTGAAGAGTTCCAGCATGTGGTCGAGAAACCGGATACCGGTCGTGACCTGATAGCGGCCCTCGCCGTCGACGACGAACCGCCCGGCGATCTGCGTCTCGGTGGTGCGCCGGTCGAATGACGCCTCACGGGCCGCGCTGAACACGATCGCGCCCTGGTTCTTCGCGGCGCGCCTGGGCGTCGCCGCCTTCGCGCGGACGGGTCGCGCGGGCGCCTTCTTCTTCGTGGCTGCAGCGGTCATCGGGGCGTCCTTGTCTCTATCAATCCGGCGGCGGTCGCCGCGTCGAGCGCGGCCACGGCACGGTCCGTATGCGCCGTCACGCCGGCAGTCACGCGGATGCAGCCGGGACTGTGCGGGTCGCGGGACCGGTCGCGCACGTGCACGCCGCTCGCGGCCAGATGAGCGACGACCTCGCTTGCGCGAGAGCCCACGCGCATCAGCACGAAGTTCGCCGCGCTCTTCCAGTATTCGATGCCCAGCCGCTCGGCCGCGGCGTAGAGCCGCGTCCGCGAGTCGTCGACCGCCGCGATGTAGGCGGGGAGGAACGCCGTGTCGGCCAGCGCGGCGTGCATCGCGGTCATCGCGACCGTGTTCATGTTGAAGACCGGCGTGACCGCGCGAATCGCCTCGAGCCGCTCCGGGTGGCCGATGAGCACGCCGATCCGCATGCCGGCGAGGCCGTAGGCCTTCGAGAACGTCCGTCCGATGACGACGTTCGGCAGGCGTGGCAGTTCATCCAGGATGCTGCCGGCCGGGTCGAACTCGACATACGCCTCGTCGACGACGACCGTCGCGTGCGGGGCGGCCGCGATCACCCGGCGCAGCACCTCGCGGGGAATCGGCTGGCCCGTCGGGTTGTTCGGCGTGTTGAGGAAGACGAGCCGCGTCTTCGGCGTGACGGCCGCGATGATGGCGTCAACCGGGAACGCGAAGTCCTTCCCCGGGGGCACGCGGACCACCGTGGCATCCACGGCGGCCGTGGCCGTCAGGTACGGGTCGAACGCGGGCACGGGGACGATGGCTTCGAGCGACGCATCGTGCGCGCGGCCGAACGTCGCGATGGCCGCGAGGAAGATGCCCTCGTCGAGGCCGTTGGTCAGAATCAGCCAGTCCGGATCGATCCCGAAGTGCCGACCCACGGCCGCGACGTCGTGCCGGTAGTCGGGATAGGTGGCGATGTCCGTCGCTCTGAGCGCCCGGATGGCTTCCATCACGCGCTCCGAGCAGCCACCTGTGTTCTCGTTCAGGTGCAGTCGGAGACCGTCGCCGGGACTCGGGATGCCCTGCACGATCATCGGGCCGTCCGCTTTTTCGGCGTCTTCGTCAGCTTCGGCAGTCCGAGGCGGATGTCGACCGACGCGGCGTGGCCTTCGAGGCCCTCGGCGCGCGCGAGCGTCGTCACCGTGGGCCCGATGCGGCGAAGCCCGGCTTCCGAGAGCCGCTGCACCGTGACCTGGCGGACGAAGTCCGCCGCCGAGAGACCACCACGCACGCGCGCGGCGCCGGCCGTCGGCAGCACGTGGTTCGAGCCGATCGCGTAGTCGCCCGTCACCTGGGCTGTCCACGGACCGATGAAGATCGAGCCGGCCGCCGTCGTCTGCTTCAGCAGCGACTCCCGCTCGAGCACGAGGTGTTCCGGCGCGGCGGCGTTGCTGAGGGCCATGGCCTGGTCCATCGTCTGCGTCACGATGACGCCGCCATGCGTGGCGAGCGAGGTTCGCGCCGGGCCTTCCTGCGGCGCGAGCGCCGTGACGGCCTTCACGACGGCTTCGGCGAGCGCGCGGTTGGGGGTGACGAGCACCGCGCGTGCGTCCGGATCGTGTTCGGCCTGCGCGATGAGGTCGGCGGCGATCCACTCGGCCGATCCGCGCGCGGCGACGATCAGGATCTCGGTCGGACCCGCATAGAAATCGATGCCGCAGTCCGTGGCGATGAGCGCCTTGGCCGAGGCGACGAAGCGATTGCCGGGGCCCACGATCTTGTCGACGCGCGGAACGGACTCCGTGCCGTAGGCCATCGCGGCGATCGCGTGCGCGCCGCCGACGCGGAATACGCGCGTGGCGCCGGCTTCGAGTGCGGCTGCCAGCACGACCGGCTCCGGCCTTGGGCACGCGACGATGATCTCCTCGACACCCGCCGCCCTGGCCGGGATCGCCGTCATCAGCAGTGACGAGGGAAGCGGGTAGCGCCCGCCGGGGACGTAACACCCGACGCGGTCGAGCGGTGTGACGCGCTGCTCGACCGAGACGCCCGGCGCCACCTGCAGGCGCCAGCCCTTCGGCACCTGCTTCTTCGCGACCGCGCGGATGTTCTTCGCAGCGTCGCGGATGGCCGCGCGCACGGCCGCCGGCACTGTGGCCGCCGCGGCGCGGATCTCGCTGTGCGGCACTTCGAGTCCACCGACGAGCGTGTCGAACTTCCGGGCGTAGCGGAGCAGGGCGGCGTCGCCGCCGCTCCGCACATCCGCCACGATGCGGGCCACGCGGCGATCCGTGGCGGCATCGCGCACGCGTGCGGCGGAAAGGAGCGCCGCGACCCCTTCGCGATCGTCCGCGTCGATGATGCGAATCATGGCGCTAGAGAACGATCTTGTTCAGCGGGTACTCGACGATGCCCTGCGCGCCGGCGGCTTTCAGCTTCGGCATCAGATCCCGCACCGTCTTCTCTTCGATGATCGTGTTGACCGCCACCCAGGCCGCGTCGCTCAGCGAGGAGATCGTCGGCCGCTGCAGCGCCGGCAGGATCGAGAGGATCGACTCCAGCTTCGTCTTCTCGACGTTGAGCATCAGGCCGACACGGCCCTGCGCCGCGATCGCGGCATTCAGCAGCAGCGCGATGTTCTGCAGCTTCGACTTCTTCCAGTCGTCCGCGAGCGCCGTCTTGTTGGCGATGAGCTGCGTGTTCGACTCCATCAGCGTGTCGATGATCCGCAGCCGGTTCGCGCGGAGCGACGACCCGGTTTCGGTCACCTCGACGATGGCATCCGCCAGGCGCGGCGGCTTCACCTCGGTCGCGCCCCACGAGAACTCGGTGCGCACGTTGACGCCCTGCTTCGCGAAGTACGCCTTTGTCGCGCGCACGAGCTCCGTCGCGATGATCTTGCCTTCGAGATCCTTCGCCGTCTTGTAGGGCGAGTCCTCGGGCACTGCGAGCACCCAGCGCACCTTGCCAAAGCTCTGCTTGGCGTAGACCAGATCCGCGATCGGCTCGATGACGCCGGTGATGCCGTCGCCGGCTTCGTGTTCGGCGATCCAGTCGAGGCCCGTCAGGCCGGCGTCGAGCACGCCGTCCGAGACGTAGCGCGCCATCTCCTGCGCCCGGATCAGCATGCACTCGATCTCCGGGTCGTCGATGACGGGGAAGTAGGAGCGTGAGCTGACCTGGATGTTGAAGCCGGCCCGCGCGAAGAGCTGCACGGTGGCGTCCTGGAGCGATCCCTTCGGGATTCCGAGCTTGAGGGTCATCGAACCGTCACTCCTTCCGCCTTCACGAAGAAGCAGGTGCGCTCACCGGTGTGGCACACATTGCCGTCGCCCTGGCGCTCGGCCTTCACGAGCACCGTGTCGTCGTCGCAGTCAATGAAGATCTCCTTCACCGCGAGGCGATTGCCCGAGGTCTCGCCCTTCGTCCAGAGCGTGTTGCGCGTGCGGCTGTAGAAGGTCACATAGCCGGTCTTCTGCGTGATGTCCCACGCCTCGGCGTTCATGAAGCCGACCATCAGCACTTCGTTGGTGAGGTAGTCCTGCACGACGGCGGGAATGAGGCCGTCGAGTTTCGTGAAGTCCATTGCCATCTCTGTTCTCTCGCTCTCTCGTCTCTCTGGTGCTCCACCGCCAGACGGGGGCCGGGCCGCCTCGGCCCGTACAACAAAAAACCCCGCCTGAGGTCCGGCGGGGCAGCTTCGGGGCTCTGGTGTCTGGTGGTGAAAAGACGCTCAGCGCGCGCAGCCCTGCCGGACGGCATGGTGGCCGTGGTGGAGATGCGCGTGGTGAAACGTGGAGCCCATGAGCAAGTCGAGGGTACTTCAGGGCACGACCCTCGTGCAAGAGCCCTACGACAGACCTGGCCGGACGTCGATCGACACGGACTTCACCAGCGCGTGAAGCGCCCGGCCGGGCTCGATCGCCAGGCGCGACCGGGTGTCCCGTGTGATCTCGGCCAGCAGCCGCGTGGAGCCCATTGCCAGTTGAACCAGCACGTGGTCGTCCTCCTGGCTGTCCTCGATGGCGGCCACCTGGGCGGCCAGCGTGTTCTGAACGCTGAGCCCGGCGGGCACGCTGGTCGCGAGAATGACCTCGCGGGCCGGAATGCGCACGCGGACGCTCGCGCCGGCGCGCAAGCTGCCCGCGGGGGCCAGGAGCCGCCCGCCGTCGAAGCCCAGCGTGGCGAGACGCCGCGCCGCATCCACATCGACCACATGCGCATCGAACACGCTGCCCAGTCCCACCGCCCGCCGCAGGGCCGCCAGTTCCGGACGGCTTGTGAGCGTTGTCACGGGTCCGCAGGCGGCTACGTGCCCGTGTTCGAGCAGGAGCAGATGCGTCGCCAGGCGGACGACGTCGTCGAAGTCGTGCGTGACCAGCACGATCGGCACGTCGAGGTTGCGCCGCACGCGGTCGATCTCATCCTGCAGACTTCGGCGCACGCCGGGATCGAGCGCGGCGAACGGCTCATCGAGAAGCAGCACGCGCGGCTCACGGGCGAGCGCTCTGGCCAGGGCGACCCGCTGCCGCTCACCGCCCGAGAGCGCGGCGGGCAGGCGTTCGCCGAACCCGGTCAGGTGCACCTGCTCGAGGAGTGCGTCGGCCCGGCGTTGGCGCGTGCCGCGAGGCCACTGGCCGAGCGCGGCCATCACGTTCCCGGTCACGGACAGGTGCGGGAAGAGTGCGTAGTCCTGGAACATCATGCCGACGTGCCGGCGATGCGTAGGCACGTGCGTCCCCGAGGTGGTGTCGAC
>JBIKWH010000451.1:0-2556 GCA_044356435.1 Vicinamibacterales bacterium | reverse complement strand
CCGCAGTGTGCGAACAGACGCCGTGCCGCCCACATCGCGGCCGATGCGGGGTCGTGCCGCTGGGGCTGCCGGAGCAGCCGTGGCGAGTCTCGCACGCGGGCGAGAAGGAAGCCGTTGCCACTGCCTGGCTCGAGCTGGGCTGGAGGGGTCGCCCCCTCAGAGGCTTTCAAGACCGCAAGGGCTTCCGTCAACCATCGGAGTAACGTGCTTCCGGGACCAACGGAGGGACCGCCTGGTCTGCTTCGGGGTGCAGATCATGGGCTCCCGGCGGTCTTGCGTTCCGGAGTTCCGACTCGAGTTCGGACACTGCTATGCGGAGGGCTTCGACTCGCGCCAGGAGTCGCTCCTCGGTGTGCCCGACCGCGACAGTGTCTTCCCGAAGCGTCTCGGTCTGTGCGGCCAGGAACGTCTGTGCGATGGCTCCGGTGCCGATGGCGAAGACGCTGATGCCGGCGACCATGACAGCGACGCCCGTGATACGGCCGAGGGTCGTGACGGGGTAGATGTCGCCGTAGCCGACCGTGGCACTCGTGACGATGGCCCACCAGACGGAGATCCCGAAGCTCCTATCCTCAGCGTGAGCGAAGATCGCTGCGCCGCCGACGATCACGAGTGCAGCGATCAGCACGACGTGACGGAGGCCCTCCGGAGACAGGAGACGGCGCAGCCGATGGGTTGCGGGCATCAGCCGGAGCAGGCGGAGCAGCCGCAGAAGCCGCGTAAGTCTGGCCAGGCGAAGCATCGCGAGCCCGGCCGGGAGGAGCGGGAATGTCACGACCGTCACGGCGATCATGAACCACTCCGAGCGGACCCATGCGCGGCGGTGGGGATCGAAGAGGAGGCGGGCGACGACCTCCGTGCCGAACACGCTCCAGGACACCCAGTCGAGGACGTACGCGATGTCCCGCGCGGTGGGATCCTCAAGGCCGTCGAGAACGAGGGCGGGGATTACAGCGACCGCTGCGGCGATGACGGCGATGTCGAGCGCCCGCCAGAGTTGCGGCGGGGCCGGAGCGCCTCTCAGGGTGTGCTGCAGCACGCGGTGGATCGTTGTATGGCGAGCGGTCAGGCCTGCGTTCCAGCGGGGTGAGCTGCGTCTCGCGCTTCGGTGTGAGGAGAGCCGCACCAACCATGTCCCCATGGCTGAAAGGGAATCGCTGCGGATTGAGGCGGCGGGGGTGGGATTCGAACCCACGGAGGAGTTGCCCCCTCAGCGGTTTTCAAGACCGCCCCGTTCGACCGCTCCGGCACCCCGCCGCGCGGGGCGATCGTACCGTGGTTGACCGGATGCGCCGCGTGGTGGAAGCTCGGCGGCAGCCAATCCGCCCCCGAGGAGCCCCGATGCGCACCACGCTGTACCGCAACGCCACCGTGATCGACGGCATCGCCGAGGAGCCGCACGAGCGGTGGAGCGTGCTCGTGGAGGGCGAGCGGATCGCCGCGGTGGGGCCGGTGGACACGGTCGCGGCGCCGGACGGTGCGCGCATCGTCGACTGTACGGGGCGCACCGTGATGCCGGGGATGATCGACTGCCACTTCCACGGTGCCTACCAGGCGGTGACGTGCTGGGAGGACTACGACCTGCGCCGCTCGATCGAGCACGCGACCTTGCTGGCGGCCCGGAATGCGCAGACGGTGCTGGAGGCCGGGTTCACCAGCGCTCGCGACACCGGGACGCGCGGCCTCATCGCGGTGGCGCTGCGCGACATGATCGACGCGGGCGTGCTGCTGGGGCCGCGCCTGTCGCCGGGCGGTCGGATCATCAGCTCGACGGGCGGCCTTGCCGACGGCTACGGCAGCTGGGTCGACAACCGCGCCTCGCTCGGCCATGTCGTGGATGGCGTGGACGCGGTCGTGAAGGCCGTGCGCGAGCAGGTGAAGTACGGCGCCACCAACATCAAGCTGGAGGCGAGCGGCACCGGCATCTCGCCGTACTCCGACTCGCGCAAGCAGACGATGTCGCTGGAGGAGCTCTCTGCCGCCGTGAAGGAGGCGCACCGCAACGGCGTCCGCGTCGCCTGCCACGCGCAGGCCACCGAGGGCATCAAGAACGCGGCCCGCGCCGGCGTCGACACGATCGAGCACGGCTCGTTCCTCGACGAGGAGGGCGCCGACCTGATGCTGGAGCACGGCACCGTCCTCGTGCCGACGATCAGCGTGATCTGGCTGTACGTCAACGAGGGCCCGAACGTCGGGGTGCCGCAGTGGATCGTCGACAAGTTCCGCGGCGACCTCGCCGAGCACCGCCAGAGCGTCGAGATGGCGCTCGACCGGGGCATCCCGATGGCGGTCGGCAGCGACTCCGGGCACACGTTCAACCCGCAGTCCACGATCGCGATCGAGCTGGAGCTGATGGTCGAGTGGGGCTTCGCGCCGATGCATGCGATCAAGGCGGCGACGTCGGTCGCGGCGCGAGCGATCGGGCGTGAGGCACACGTCGGGACGCTCGCACCGGGCCTTTACGCCGACCTGCTGGTGCTCGACGGGAATCCCATCGACGGCATGGGCGTGCTGCGCCGCCCCGGCGGCATCCGCCGTGTCGTGAAGGGCGGGCGC
>JBIKWH010000450.1:0-2557 GCA_044356435.1 Vicinamibacterales bacterium | reverse complement strand
ACCGTGAAGAGTGCCGACCTCTGGGTGTGGATCGACTGCGAGATGACCGGCCTCGACCCCGAGCGGCACGTGCTGCTCGAGATCGCCACCATCATCACGGACGCACGGATGAAGGTCGTCGCGACGGGGCCGACGCTGACCATTCGACCGACAGCGGCCGAGATGGCGCGCATGGATCCCTGGCCGAGACGGACGCACAGGAAGAGCGGCCTGCTCGCGCGGGTCGCCGCCGAGGGAATCACGCTCGCCGACGCGGAGCGCCAGACGCTCCGCTTCATCCGCCGCCACTGCTACGCGCGTACGGCGCCGCTCTGCGGCAACTCGGTGTGGCAGGACCGTCGCTTCCTCGCCCGCTACATGCCGGCGGTCGACCGGTTCCTGCACTACCGCATCGTGGACGTCAGCTCCATCAAGGTGGCGCTCAAGGCCTGGTATCCCGGGAAGGTGCATCCCCCGGAGAAGGCCGGCACGCACCGCGCGCTCGACGACATCCTCGAGTCGATCGAGGAACTCCGCTACTACAAGCAGCACTTCCTCGGGCCACGGAAGCGGACCAGGCGCGCGTGACCCGCTCGGACGGGCAGGCCGACGCCGCGCACCGGCGTGGGGATGATCGGCCGCCCCACCCCGTCGACGGGGTCCTCGTCATCGACAAGCCGGAAGGGCTGACCTCCCACGACGTCGTCGCGGTGGTCCGCCGGGTCCTCCACGAGAAACGCATCGGGCACACCGGCACGCTGGACCCGATGGCGACCGGCGTCCTCGCACTCGCCTGCGGACGCGCCACGCGGCTCGTGTCACTCCTCGCCGGCACCGAGAAGTCGTACCGCGCCGAGATCCTGTTCGGCGTGACGACGGATTCCTACGACGTCACCGGGCTGGAGACCTCGCGCTCCGGGGAGCATCCGACGCGCGAGGCGCTCGTCGCGGCGCTCGACCAGCTCCGTGGCAGCTACCTGCAGCCGCCGCCGCCCGTCTCGGCCAAGAAGATCCAGGGGCAGCGCGCGTATGCGCTCGCCCGCGCCGGCACTCCGGTCCAGCCGGAGCCCGTGCCCGTCACGGTCTCGGCGCTGACGCTGGTGGACTATGACCGGGGCGTCGCCACCGTCGACGTGACCGGATCGTCCGGGTTCTACGTGCGGGCGCTGGCGCACAGCGCGGGGGAGCTGACCGGGACCGGCGCCTGCCTGCAGAGCCTGCGGCGGACCCGGACGGGCGCCTTCGGACTGGCCGAGGCCGTGACGCTGGACACGCTCTCGGCGGAGCCGGACTCGGCCTGGGCCTGGGTCGTTCCGCTCCAGGCGCTGCTGCCGGAACTCCCGGCCTTTACGGTCAATGACGAGGGGCTGACCCGGCTGGGACACGGCCGCGACCTCGGCCCCGCTCACGCCTCCGGCCCGTGGGCGCTCGTCCAGGCGGCGCTGATTCCGGCGGCCGCCATCCCGGGCGATCACACGGGGAAAGTGCGGATCCTGGGCCCGGCCGGGGATCTGCTGGCGCTCGCGACTCCGGCCACAACCCCGGGTTTTTTGCATCCGTCCGTGGTCCTCATGTAGGATCTAAGTCGTTCAATCTGACGTAGTTAACAGCCATTCGACGGCGGGCTGGTTCCGGCTCCTGATGAGACAGGGGCGCCGGGAAACTGGGCCGCACGTGGAGGAGACATCGTGGCACTGTCGAAAGACCGCAAGACCACCCTCATCGGGGACTACCGCACGCATTCCTCGGACACCGGGTCGCCGGAAGTTCAGATCGCCATCCTCACCGAACGCATCACCTATCTCACCGATCACTTCAAGACCCACTCGAAGGATCACCATTCCCGTCGCGGTCTGTTGAAGCTCGTCGGCCAGCGCCGGCGTCTGCTGGACTACCTCAAGAGCAAGGACACGGCCCGGTACGCCGCCGTCATTCAGCGACTCGGCATCCGTAAGTAAGCGGTCCCATCATGCACAACGTCAATCTGCAGCGCAGCGAGATCCGGATCGGATCCCGCACGATCTCCATCGAAACCGGCAAGCTGGCCAAGCAGGCCGACGGCTCCGTCGTCGTCCGCTCCGGCGACACGATGGTCCTGGTGGCCGCAAGCCACGCCGCCAACCCGCGCGAAGGGATCGACTTCCTTCCGCTGACCGTCGACTACCGCGAGAACGCGTTCGCCTCGGGCCGCATCCCGGGCGGGTTCTTCAAGCGCGAAGGCAAGCCGCCGGAAAAGGAAGTCCTCACCAGCCGCCTGATCGACCGCCCCATCCGTCCCCTGTTCCCGGACGGCTGGCGCTACGAGACGCAGATCATCGCGCAGGTGATCTCGGCTGACACCGACAACGACGCCGACGTCCTCGCCATCACCGGCGCCTCCGCGGCGCTCGCGCTTGGCGAGATTCCGCTCGTCAAGGTGATCGCCGGCGTGCGCGTGGGCCTCATTGGCGGCGCCTACGTGATCAACCCGACGTTCGCCGAGCGCAAGGACAGCACGCTCGACCTGATCGTCGCGGGCAGCCTCGACGGCATCGTGATGGTGGAAGCCGGCGCGAAGGAAGTCACCGAGCCGCAGGTC
>JBIKWH010000448.1:0-2561 GCA_044356435.1 Vicinamibacterales bacterium | reverse complement strand
GACCCCGTCGGGACGCACGGCACGCGCATGAATCTCGTCCTGCTGCCCGAGCTGCCCGCCGCGGGCGTGGTGACACTCGCTGGCCTGGCTGCCGCGCATCTGCTGCGTGTGCTTCGGGTCACGCCCGGCGCGACCGTCCGCCTCGGCGTGGAGAACGGCCCGGTCGGCGTCGGCACGGTGACCGAGGTCGGCGCTGACACCGTCACGCTGACCTGTGTGTTCGAACCCACGGCCCCACCTCGCCCGCGCGTGGACCTGCTGCTCGCCGTGCCGCGCCCGAAGGTCCTGAAGCGGTTGTGGGCACAACTGGCGGCACTGGGCGTCGGGCACATCATCCTGACCAACGCCGCGCGGGTCGAGCGGCCGTACTTCGATACGCATGTGCTCGCGCCGGACGTCTACCGTCCGCTGCTCGTCGAAGGCCTGCAGCAGGCGCGCGACACGCACGTGCCCTCGGTCACGGTGCATCGCCAGTTCAGGAAGCTCATCGAGGATGACCTCGACCCGCTCAGCGATGCGCGCATCCGCCTGCTCGCCGACCCGGGGCCGCATCCGGGTGTCTCACGCGAGGCCGGAGCCGCGGGAACCGGGCGGGTGCTGCTGGCCGTGGGTCCCGAAGGCGGGTGGAACGACTTCGAGCGCGCGCTGCTCCGCGAGCACGGCTTCACGTCGGTCGCCATGGGGCCCCGAACGCTCCGCACCGACACCGCCTGCGTGGCGCTGCTGACGCTGGTACACGACGCCCTCAGCCAGGGAGACTGACACCGTGGACGACTACTTCACCGTGACGTGCCCGTACTGCGGAGAGGATGTGGAGATCTACGTCGAGGCCGACGTGCGCGGCACGTTCGTGCAGGACTGCGAGGTGTGCTGTAACCCGTGGCGGCTGCGCGTCGTGCGCCACCACGGAGAGCGCGAGGTCGAGGTCAGCCGGGCGGACGGCTCGGAGTAGAACGCGACGGCCCCGTCAGTATCGCGCCGCGATCGGAAAGCGCCGGCCGACGCCGAACGCCTTCGATGAGATCTTCAGCCCCGGCGCGGCCTGCCGCCGCTTGTATTCGCTGGCGTTGATCTTCCGCACCATGGCCGTCACGGTGTCGCGGTCGAGTCCTGCGGCGGCCATCTCGTCGATCGACTGACCGCCTTCGACGTACCCCTCGATGATGCGGTCGAGCACGTCATAGGGTGGCAGGGTGTCCTGGTCCGTCTGGTCCGGCTTCAACTCGGCGCTCGGCGCCTTCGTCAACGTGGATTCCGGGATCAGCTCGCGCTCACGGTTGATATAGCGCGCCAGACGGTAGACCAGTGTCTTCGGCACATCGCTGATCACGGCGAGCCCGCCACACATGTCGCCGTAGAGGGTGCAGTATCCGACGGCCAGCTCGGACTTGTTCCCCGTCGTCAGCACAATCGAGCCGTACGTGTTCGAGTGCGCCATGAGCAGCGCGCCGCGGGCCCTGGCCTGCAGGTTCTGCTCGGTCATCGCATCCGGCGCCCGGTCGACGTCGGCCCTGATGGGCGCCAGCGCCTCCATCGACCCGCGCACCGCGCTCTCGATCGGGAACGTCAGCGCGCGGATGCCGAGGTTCGCCGCGAGCACTTCCGCGTCGACCACGCTGTGCGCCGACGAATACTTCGACGGCATGAGCACGCCGGTCACGTTCGCCGCGCCCAGCGCCTCGGCCGCAAGACAGGCGGTCACGGCCGAGTCGATGCCGCCGGAGAGGCCGAGCACCGCGGTCGTGAACCCGCACTTCCGCACATAGTCACCGAGACCCAGCACGAGGGCGTTGTACGCCGCCTCCTCGGGTGAGGTGCTGACGGGCCGCAACGTCGGTTCGCCGTCAGGGACGTCGTACAGCACGAGATCCTCGGCAAACTCCCGCGCGCGTATGACGAGGCCGCCGTCGGCAGCGATGCCGATGGAGTGACCGTCGAAGATCAGCTCGTCGTTGCCGCCGACCTGGTTGACATACAGGAACGCGCGCCCGTGCGCCCGCGCACTTTGCCTGACGAGATCGCGCCGCACGGCGGCCTTGTCCAGCTCGAAGGGGCTGGCGGAAATATTGATGAGCAGGTCGGCACCCGCCCCCGCCAGCTCCGCGACAGGGTCGCGGCGGTAGCGCGGGCTCGGCCAGAACTCCCGCGGATTCCAGAGGTCTTCGCAGATGCTGACGCCGAGCCGGTGTCCCTTGAAGGCGATGGGCGACGTGGAGGCAGCCGGCTCGAAGTAGCGCGCCTCGTCGAACACGTCATAGGTCGGCAGGAGCGACTTGTAGCGGCGCTCGACCACGCGGCCGTCCAGACAGAGGGCGACGGCGTTTCTGAGCGGTTTCTCCCCGGGCGTCGGGTTGCGGTCGACGAAGCCGACCAGCACCCCGAGCGTGGCCGTCGACAGCGCCGCAATGCGGTCGAGCTGGGCGAGGTTCCGGTCCACGAACCCCGCCTGCGTGAGCAGATCGCGTGGCGGGTAACCCGTCGTCGCCAGCTCCGTGAAGACGGCCAGATCGGCCCCTGCGGCCACCGCGGCGGCGACCGCCGCGCGAATCCGGCCGAAATTG
>JBIKWH010000449.1:0-2561 GCA_044356435.1 Vicinamibacterales bacterium | reverse complement strand
GCATCACGCACGGTCAGCGCGGACACCGCGTCGATCGTCCGGTCGCCCACGCGCACGTCGCGCGCCTCGCGCCGGAGCCGGGCCCCGCCGCACTCGGGGCAGGTCTGATAGCCGCGATACCGGCTGAGGAACACGCGGACGTGCACTTTGTACTTCTTGCGTTCCAGCCCGCGGAAGAACGCCTTGACGCCCTCGAAATCGTCGCCCCCGTCCATCACGAAGGCGCGCTCCTCCACGGTCAGGTGCGACCACGGCACATCCAGCCGCACCTTCGCCTTGCGCGCGGCCCGCTTCAGGTCCGCCATGTGCGCCTTGTAGAGCGGGCGCGTCCACGGTTCGATCGCACCGTCGTTCAGCGACTTCGACTGATCCGGAATCACCAGCGCGGGGTCCAGCTCGACGATGTTGCCGAAGCCGTTGCACGTCGGGCAGGCGCCGAACGGGTTGTTGAACGAGAACAGCCGCGGTTGCGGCACCTCGTAGACGATCTGGCACGGCCGGCACTCGAACCGCTCGGAGAAGACCAGCCGCGTGGGATCGCCGGCGCCGCCTTCCGGCCCACCGAGCACGAACGCGAACGCCGCGCCGGCACCCTCGCGGTAGCAGGTCTCGATCGAGTCGGTCAGGCGGCTCCGGAGGTCACCCTCGAGCCGCAGGCGGTCCACGACGATCTCGATCGCGTTCCGCGCGCGGATGGCCGCGGGGTCGACATCCTCGAGCGCCACGGCCACGCCGTCCACGAGCACCCGGGCAAAGCCGCGGCGACGCAGCAGGTTCAGGGTTTCCGTGACCGGGTCGACGGCCGCGGCTCGGGCCACCTTCGGCGCCGCCGGTTCCTCGTCCGCCCGATCCTCACCATCGTCCGCATCGGCGACGGCCGGCGCCGGCACGGCGACGAGCGGCATCTCGAAGCCGACCAGCAACCGCACGCCGTCCCCGAGCGCCCCGAGGCGGGCCGCCACCACTTCCGGCGTCTCCCGGATGACCTCCGTGCCGCACGTCCGGCAGATCGTCCGGCCCACACGCGCGAAGAGCAGACGCATGTAGTCGTGAATCTCGGTCGTCGTGCCGACGGTCGACCGCGGGTTCCGGATGCTGTTCTTCTGGCGGATCGCAATCGCGGGGGAGATCCCCTCGATGCGGTCGACGTCCGGCTTCTCCATCCGCTCGAGGAACTGCCGGGCATAGGCCGAAAGCGACTCCACGTAGCGCCGCTGCCCTTCCGCGTAGATCGTGTCGAAGGCCAGGGACGACTTGCCGGACCCGGAGACACCCGTGACGATGACCAGCTTGCCGGACGGCAGCGTCAGGTCGATGTTCTTCAGGTTGTGGGTGCGGGCCCCCTTGATCACCAGCGGGGCGCGCGTTGGCTTTCGGTCCGGCATACAGTCGCGGGTATCGGAGGTCTGGTAAGCCGGGTATCGTACTACGTAATCTTCTATACTTTGGGGTCGGCTGTGACGACGAGGAGGCAGGAATGCGGCTGTTGATGGCAATCGGATTGGCGGCGGTGCTCGCGGGCACGGCTCAGGCTCAGCAGGTGGAGCTCAAGGTGGGCGACGTGGCCCCGGACTTCACCCTCGGCGCGTCGGACGGCAAGACCTACAAGCTCTCGGACTTCAAGGGCAAGCAGGCCGTGGTGCTGGCCTGGTTCCCGAAGGCGTTCACCGGCGGCTGCACGATCGAGTGCAAGTCCCTGGCGGAGAACGGCCACCTGATCAAGCAGTACGACGTGACCTACTTCATGGCGAGCACGGACACGGTCGAGGAACAGACCAGCTTCGCCAAGGCCACGAAGGTCACGCTGAAGCGGGGCGACAAGGAAGAGATCGTCGACAAGAAGGCCGCGGACTTCCCGATGCTCGGCGACCCGACCAAGGCGGCCGCGAAGGCCTACGGCGTGCTCCGCATGATGGGCACGATGGAGATCGCCAACCGCTGGACGTTCTACATCGGCAAGGACGGCCGCATCACGGCCATCGACAAGACGGTGAAGCCGGCCACCTCGGCCGAGGACATGGCCGCCAAGCTCGGCGAGCTGAAGGTCGCCTCCGCAAAGAAGTAGGTTCGAAAAGGAATCCGCGGCGCCTGCGTGGTAAACTGCGGGTTCCTTTTGTCGCCGACTTAGCTCAGTTGGTAGAGCAGCTGATTCGTAATCAGCAGGTCGTCAGTTCGAGTCTGACAGTCGGCTCCATCCCTTCAGCCTTACGCGAAAACAGCCATGCCGGGCCCGTGGCCCATGCATGGCTGCTGTCGTGCGCGTAACCCGTCGGTCCCTAGTTCACAGCAGACGGCAACTCGATAAAGAGCAGCTTGCTCTTCACGCCCGTGTCGTTCGCCAGCGCACCACTCGACGTGAAGGTCGCGTTGTCCACCAGGCCGAAGTCGTTGTCGTTGCCCACCACCATCACGGTCGGCGACGCCATGGCGATGCCTTCGATCTTGCCGGGCACGCCGGGCAGCGCCGTGATATCCACCGTCAGCGTCTTCGTGAGCACCGTCACGCCCGCCGCCGAGGCGGTGGTCCCGGTGAGCGTCTCAAGCGCCGTGGTGGACGCCGT
>JBIKWH010000043.1:0-9231 GCA_044356435.1 Vicinamibacterales bacterium | reverse complement strand
CCCCGGCGCTGAGCAGCCTCGCTGACAGGCGTTCCTGAACGACGCGAATGCCGGACTAGGACGGGCGCCGCGTGCCCAGCGGCCCGGTCGGCGGCAGCACGTTCAGCGACGAACCCCGGACCGTCGTTCTCGCCACCACCCAGACCAGATTGACCGCCACCGGCTCGCCACGAGACTGGGCGGGCGCGAAACGCAGCCGCGAGACGGCCCGCTCCATCAAGGCATCCGGGCGCCGCTCACCCCTGTGCCACACGGCATGGTTCAGCGTGCCGTCGTGCGGCCCGACGCCGTTCAGCGTGCCCTCGTTCGGCACCGCGTCCCCCGTTCCTCCGTCGTTCAGCAGCGTGTAGTCGCGCAGCTTGCCCTGCCGCGTCACGGTACCGGCGATGGCGAACACCACGTCGTCGGCCAGCGCCGAGAGTTCCGGCGCGTCATCGGCGTAGGTCGGAATCGTCAGTCGCGGCGGGAGCATCCGCGCATCGAGCATCATCGGGTTCGCGTCGGAACCCGGGCTGGCGAGCACGCGCATCACCGAAGCAAGCGAATCGGCCGTCTGCACTTCCAGGGCGATGGCCAGCGCCGCCGTCAGTACCGCACAGATCGCGACGCCGCAGGTCGCGCCCGCCAGCGCCCACGCGACGCGTCGCTCACCGCACAACTGCCGGAACCGCACCGCCCACGACATCGCGTGCTCGGCCTGCACGCGCTCCGACACCTGCCCGACCATCACGTCCAGGTCGAGGTCCAGGCCTGGCATCACGGGTGCCGCCAGCCGGAGGCCCGTGCCGATGATCTGCATATCCTCCACATGCGCGGCGCAATCGCGGCACACACGCACATGGGCCTCGATGAGCACCTGATCGTCGACGGAGAGCTCCCCGTCGACAAACTCGGAGAGCAGCGGCCGCGCGACTTCACACCCCACCATCGGCGTCATGGCCGTACCCCCAGCAGCTCCGCGCGCAGCGCCTGCCGCGCGCGCGTGAGCCGCGACTTCACCGTGCCCACGGCAATGCCCAGCGAGAAGGCGATCTCTTCGTAGCGCAGGCCGTCGATCTCGCGGAGCACCATGGCGGTTCGCTGGTCGAACGGCAACCCATCCAGCGCCTGCCAGAGTCTGGCGGCCACCTCCTTCGACGCGAGCACGCCGTCGGGGAGCCGGCACTCACACGGCAGGTCGCCCGTCTCTTCGACGTGCTGATCCAGCGAGATCTGATCCTTGCGACGCCGGCGCATCCACCCGCGCTGCCGGTTGCGCGCCTGATTGACGACGATGCGATAGATCCAGGTGCGCAGCGCGGACTCACCCCGGAACGACGGGAGCGTGCGGAACACGCGCAGGAAGACTTCCTGGGAGAGGTCGCGCGCTTCTTCCTGATTGCCGAGGAGGTGGAAGGCGAGGTTGAAGACCATGCGCTGGTGGTCGCTCACTAGCTCGGCGCAGGCCTGCTGATCGCCGCTCGTGCACCGGGCAATCAGCGCGGCTTCCGCCGGTGCTGCCGCATCCCAGGTTGCCGTATCCCACTCGTTCACGCCTGCTCCTCCGGGCCGTTGCCCGTGCCGCCTGCTGTGAGTGTACTCCCCGCCGGTTACTGGATTGGACACCGGTCAAGTCGCCAGGTTCCCGGTGGGCCAGCGCGGGCCCAGGCACGGTAGGATTCACGCTGCATGCGCCGGAGCACCGCCGTGACCGCCGTCGTGTCGGCCATCGTCGCCGGAGTGATCCTCGGCTGGAACACGATCGGCCAGGACCGGTCGTTCCGGGCGCTGATCCGCGCCGGAGATGCCGCCCTCGCCGCGGGCGACACCTCGGCCGCGGCGGCGGCCTTCAGCGGTGCCCTCGCCATCAAGCCCGACTCCACCGTCGCCCGCGTCAAGCGTGGCGACGCGTACCGTCGGCGCGGCGAACTGCAGGCCGCGCTCGCCGACCTCACCGCAGCCGGCGCGCTCGACCCCTCCGCGACCCGGGCCAAGGAACTGCTGGGCGACGTCTATCGGGAACTCGGCCATCCCGCCCGCGCCATCGAGATGTACCGCGCCTACCTCGCCCTGGACGAACGGGCGCCGCTCGTGCTGGTCAAGCTGGCGGGTGCGGAACTTGCCGAGGGCGAAGCCTCAGCCGCCCTGGCGTCCGCCCGCCGGGCGATCGCCCTGGACAGCCGGCTGGCCGAAGCCCATTACGTCGAGGGCCTCGCGCTCCGGCCACTCGACCCGGCGCAGGCGGCCCAGTCGTTCAGTCGTGCCGTCGCGCTCAAGCCGGTGCTGATTCCGGCGCGCGAGCAGCTCGGCGAAGTCCTGCTGGTGGCGGGACGCATCAAGGAGGCGGCCGAGGCGCTGGACGCGATCGCCGCCCTCGAACCCTCGAATCCCGGCCGCGCCGCCGCCGTCGTGGCAGCCTTCTCCGCCGTCGGCAAGTACGACTCCGCCATCAAGCGCCTTGAACGCGCCGAGGAACAGTTCCCGGGTGACCCCTCGCTTGCCGGTGCACGCGGACTCATCCTGCTGGACCGCGCGGAGGCCGAGCGCGACCGGCCGCTCCGTGCTGAAGCCGAAGCCGCGCTGGCGCCGCTGGCCACCCGTGAACCTGTCTCCACCGCCGTGCTGACGGGCATGGGCCGCGCACGTCTGCTGGCCGGTGATGCGCAGGGAGCCGTCCGCTGGCTGACACGCGCGACAGCGGCGCTGCCTGTCGATGCCGCCGCGCTGCGACTGCTGGCCCGCGCCGCGACGGAAGCCGGCGACGCCCGCACCGCGATGGCGGCACTCGTCCGCCACGAAGCCCTGGCGCCCGGCACCGTGTGGGCCCTGCCCCACGCGAAGCGCATCGTCGAGGCGGCGCTCGCGGTCGGTGATCTTGCCGCCGCCACGACGTGGATTCGACGCGCCGAGCGCAATGCGCAGCACGACGCGGACGTCCTCGCGCTGGCCGACGAAGTGCGGAGACGCGCCGGCGCGGCAAAGCCCCTGTAGGCCGCCGGCGGCGCTCCTATCCTTTCCGCTCCGTGGTGTACGGATCGATGCGGTCGCGGAGACCGTCGCCGAGGAAGTTGAAGCCGAGCACGAGGAGCGCGATCGCCAGACCCGGCACCACGGTCAGATGCGGTGCGTCCAGCAGATGCACGCGGCCGTTGTTGAGCATCGTGCCCCAGGACGGCGCCGGCGGCTGCACGCCGAGACCGAGAAAGCTCAGCGACGCCTCTGACAGGATCGCCCCACCCATGCCGAGCGTGGCCTGCACGGTGATCGCCGGGAGCGCGCTCGGCAGGATATGGCGCATCAGGATGCGCGGTGTCGACGCCCCCAGGGCGCGGGCGGCCTGCACGAAGTCCCATTCGCGCGCCCGCAGCACGTGGCCGCGCACGAGGCGTGCGTAGCCGACCCACCCGATGAGCGAGAGCGCGAGCACGACGTGGCCGAGACTCGGACCGAGCACGGCGACAAGCGCGATGGCGAGCAGCAGCCCCGGAAACGCCAGCAGCACATCCATCACGCGGCTGATGACGTCGTCGACCACGCCGCCGAGATAGCCCGCGATCGCGCCCAGGGCAACGCCGGCCGCCACCGACACGGTCACGACCACACCACCGACCAGCAACGAGACGCGCGCGCCGGTGAGCAGCCGCGCGAGGATGTCGCGACCCAATTCATCGAGGCCGAAGGGGTGCCCCCACGAGGGGCCCGCCAGCCGCAGCGGCAACTCCTGCGCGACCGGATCGAGGGGCAACATCAGCGGACCCAGCACGCCCAGCGCCACCACCGCCCCGACAAGCGCCAGGCCGAGCCGCATCATCGCGAGCTACTCATAGCGAATCCTCGGGTCGAGTGCGCCGTACGCGAGGTCGGTCAGCAGATTGACCGTCACGTAGGTGAGCGCAATGAACAGGATGCAGCCCTGGACCATCGGATAGTCGCGGAAGCCGATCGATTGGATCAGCAGCCGGCCGATGCCGGGCCACGCGAAGACCGTCTCCGTCACGACTGTCCCGGTCAGCACCGCACCGAACTGCAGGCCCAGCAACGTGACGACCGGAATCAGGCTGTTCCGCAGCGCGTGACGGACCACCACCCGGAACGGCGAGGCCCCCTTGGCACGGACGGCCTGCACGTACGGCTGTGAGAGTTCCTCGAGCAGGGTGGCGCGCGTCATGCGCGCGAGCACGGCGGCCAACGCCGCGCCGAGCGAGACGGCCGGCAGCAGCAGGTGCGCCCAGGTCCCCCGCCCCGACACCGGCAGCCAGCCCAGCTCCACGGCAAAGAACAACGCCAGGAGCGGCCCGAGCCAGAAGCCTGGAATGGACACGCCGGCCAGCGCCGTGGCCATGGCGGTGTGGTCGATCCACGATCCGCGACGCACGGCGGCGACGACACCGAGCGGAATCGCGATGACCAGCGCCAGCGCGACGGCCGCCAGCGCCAGTTCCACCGTGGCCGGCATGCGCTCCGCGATCGACGCCACCACCGGCTGCCCCGTCCGGAGCGACCGCCCGAGGTCGCCGCGCGCCACGCCGCGCATGAAGCGCCCGTACTGCGTCGCGAGCGGCGCGTCGAGGCCCAGACGATGCCGAAGCTCCTCGACGTCCTTCGGCGCCGCCGTCTCACCCAGCATCGCCTGCACGGGGTCACCGGGAATCAGGTGAATCAGGGCGAAGACGAGCGTCAGCACCCCGATGAGGACGGGGATCGTCAGGAGCAGCCGCCGCAGCAGATACCGCATCCGGGCGTCATTCTATCGAGTCCACCGGATCGCGCGCCGGGTCGCGCCCCGGAGCACGATCGTGCGCGGCGTCGGTTCGCGCCAGCACTTTGCGCAGCCCCTGCCGGGACAGCCCGATGGCCCGGGCCGCTCGCGTCGGCGAGGCACCATGCCGCGCGAGCGCCTCCCGGACGTACGCGCGCTCGAAGCGCCCGCGTGCCTCCGTGAACGGGAGCAGCGAGCCCGGCTCCGCCCAGATGCCGGCCGGCAGCAGCGCCGCCTCGATCGCCCCGGTGGCCGGCGCGTGCACGGCGAGCGTCGCCAGCACGTGCTGCAATTCGCGCACGTTGCCGGGCCAGGCGTAGCGCTCAAGCGCCGCCAGCACCTCGGGCGTGATGACCGCCGTCGTGCCGGCCTGCGCCGCGAGCGTTGGCCAGCAGGCGTCAACGATCAGGGCGACGTCCCCGGGCCGCGCGCGGAGCGGCGGCACACGGATCCGGATGACGGCGATGCGATACAGCAGGTCCGCGCGGAATGTGCCCGCTTCCGCCTCGATGTCGAGCGAGCGATTGCAGGCGGCCACGAAGCGGACATCAACGCTTCGGCTCTGCCCTTCGCCGACGCGCCGGATCTCCTGCTCCTGGAAGGCCCGCAGCAGCTTGGCCTGCGCCCGCAGGGTCAGGTCCGCCACTTCATCAAGGAAGAGCGTGCCTCCGGATGCCTCCTCGATGAGCCCGGCCCGCCCGGTCACCGCGCCGGTAAACGCCCCGCGTGCGTGACCGAAGAGCTCCGCGTCGACCAGTTCGTCGGTCAGGGCGGCGCAGTTCAGACCGCGGAACGGGGCGCCGGACCGCGCGCTCAGCGCGTGCAGACCTCGCGCCACCAGTTCCTTCCCGGTCCCCGTCTCGCCTTCGATGAGGACCGGGAACGCCGTCCGCGCCGCCCGCACGATGTCGAGACGCAGCGCGCGTATCACATCGCTCTCGCCGACCAGTCCGGCGATCTGTCGGCCACCCGCCTCCTGCGGGCGGGCGCGCGCCACCACCGCCCGGCCGATCGGTTCCGGACCCCGAGCGGCCCGCTCGGCGACCGCGGCCCGCCAGCCGACGGGTGCCCGGGCGCTGACGCGCCGGACCCGCGTGCGCAGCACACCGGCTTCAGGCGCGCTGGTGGCGGTGCCGACGTCGCGCCACACGGCCAGCGCACGGAGCCGGACCCACGGGAGATGGGCGGTATCCGCCAGCCGCAGCGCCTCCGAGGCGGCCGGAGCCACGAGGGCGCCGTCGCCCGTCGCCGCCACCACGCGCAGGTGCGCCAGGGCGGCCTCTGCCGACGCGGCGGCGTCGGTCGGCGGCACGGCCCCGCGCAACGCCGCGACCGCGCAGCCCGCCCGAAACACCTGGCCCGCGGCGACCAGCTGCTCCACGCGCGCGCCCCACGCCAGCAGGACGAGCGGCCCCAGCACGTCACATGCCGGCCACTGCCAGACGTCAGGCTCGGGACGGCGCTCCGCGTCCTCGCCGGCCCTGAGCCCGCAGGCCGCGGCGAGGCCCCAGGCCGCCGCGGCCCAACCGTCTCCCGTCGGCAGCGAGACCTCGCGGGCGTCCCGATACCGCCCGGCATCCACGTGCGCCCACGCGCGCCACAGCGCCGCGCCGGCCACCGCGGTGACGTCCCGGGCCTGCCCGGCGGCGACCTCCGCCTCGGCACACGCCGTCAGCGCGTTCGTCGGGTCACCACGTTCGAGGTGCAGACGCGCCAGCATCAGCCGGGCCCGCGCCGCTACGCTCCACTGAGCGCGGCGTTCCAGCGCGACCGCGGCGGCCCGGCACATGCGCAGGGCCTGCGCGTGTCGCCCGCGCCGGGCCGCCCGCCACGCCTCCCCCGCCAACCCGTCCCAGCGCGCCTCGTGTTTTCGATCCGGATGCCGCCGCATGCGCCCTCCTGCCGTTCACTCACGTCAGGCCAGCGTCACTGCAACAGCAGGGACCGTCCGCAAGTCGTTGATTCCACGGGCCTGCGGCACCGGAAGCGCGCGGTTCTTCATATACAATCGAGCCTCAATGCTGCGTTTTCTCACGGCCGGCGAATCGCACGGCCAGGCTCTTGTAGCCACGCTGGACGGCTGCCCTGCCGGACTCCACCTCGACCCCGACGCCATCAACCGCCAGCTCAAGCGCCGCCAGGGTGGCTATGGCCGCGGCCGTCGCATGGCCATCGAATCCGACCGCGCGGAATGGTTCTCCGGCGTGCGCCACGGCATCACGACCGGTGCGCCGATCGCCCTCATCGTCCGGAACAAGGACTGGGTGAACTGGCAGCAGACGATGTACGTGGAGCCGTCGATGCCCGAAGGGTCGACGGGTGTCGTGAAGCCGGCGGTCACCCGCCCGCGCCCCGGCCACGCCGACCTGGCCGGCGCCGTGAAGTACGGACACGACGACATCCGGGACGTGCTCGAGCGCGCCAGCGCGCGTGAGACGACCATGCGCGTGGCCATCGGCAGCATCGCGCGCCAGCTCCTCGAACAGTTCGGCGTCCGGATCGCCTCCCACGTCACGACGATCGGCGATGTCTCCATCCCGGCCGGCCGCGTCGTGAGCTTCGCCGAAGCCGAGGCGCTCCCCGACGACGGCCCGCTGCACTGCGTGGATGCCGCTGCCGAGGAACGCATGAAGACGGCCATCGACGTGGCCGGCAAGGCCGGCGACACGCTGGGCGGTGCCTTCGAGGTGATCGTGACCGGCCTGCCTGTCGGACTCGGCTCCTACGTGCAGTGGGACCGGAAGCTCGACGGCCGTCTCGCGCAGGCCGTCATGAGCATCCACGCCGTGAAGGCCGTGGGCCTCGGCATCGGGCCGGAGGTCGCGGTTCGGCCGGGCTCGCACGTCCACGACGAGATACTCAGAGCGGCTGATGACGCGCCGCTGCCCGTGCGACGGCCGACCAATCGCGCCGGCGGACTCGAAGGCGGCGTGACCAACGGCGAAGACCTGCGCGTGACCGGCTACATGAAGCCGATCTCGACGCTGATGACGCCGCTCCGGTCCGTCGACCTGAACACCCTCACCGAGGAACCCGCGGCCATCGAACGCAGCGACGTGTGTGCCGTGCCGGCGGCGGCCGTCGTCGGTGAGGCCATGGTCGCCATCGTCATGGCGGATGCGCTGCTCGAGAAGTTCGGCGCGGATTCCGTGGCCGAGATCGCCCGCAATCTGGCCTCGGCCAGGGCAGCCCTCGCCGAGCGTTTCCACCGTCCAGCCCCCGTCGCTTGACGTGATCCGGCCGATTCTCCGCTACGGCGCGAGCGCGCTTCATGCGCCGGCCGCTCCCGTCGAGGCCATCACACCGGAGATCCTCGCGCTGGTCGACGACATGATCGCCACGATGTACGCCGCGCCGGGCATCGGCCTGGCCGCGCCGCAGATCGGCGTCGGTCTCCGCGTCTTCGTCGTGGACCTCTCGGTCGGCCGGGCCGCTGGTGATCTGATGGTCTTCATCAATCCGGAGTGGGTGTCGCGGGACGGCATGCAGCTCGAGGAAGAAGGCTGCCTGAGCGTCCCGGGCTTCAACGCCACGGTCGCCAGGCCTGCACGCGCGGTGGTGCGCGGCCTCGACCGCGAGGGTACGAGCCGCGACGTCGAAGGCACAGGTCTACTGGCTCGCGCGTTCCAGCATGAAATGGATCATCTGGACGGCACGGTGTTCGTCGATCGCCTCCGCGGCCTGCAGAAGGATCTGATCACGCGGAAGATCAAGAAGCTCGCGAAGGCGCGGCAGTGGTAGCGCCGGCGGCGCTGCCGCTCCGCGTCGTCTTCTTCGGCACGCCGCAGTTTGCCGTGCCGACGCTCGAGCGGCTCATCGCCTCGTCACACACCGTGGTCGGCGTGGTCACGCAGCCGGACCGACCGTCCGGTCGGGGACAGCAGACGTCCGCCACACCGGTGAAGGCCGCGGCGCTGCCGCACGGCATTCCGGTGTTCCAGCCCGCCACGCTCAAGGACCCGACGATCGAGCCGGCGTTGCGGGATCTCCGACCGGATCTCGGTGTCGTCGCGGCGTACGGCCGCATCATCCCGCTGCGCCTGATCACGCTGCCCCGCCTCGGCATGATCAACGTCCACGCATCGCTGCTCCCCCGCTATCGCGGCGCGGCGCCCGTGCATCGCGCGGTGATCAACGGCGACGCCGAGACGGGCGTCACGATCATGCGCGTCGTGCAGGAGCTCGATGCCGGTGCGATGTTCGCGACGGTCACCCGGCCGATCGAGCCCGAAGACACGAGCGACGTCGTAGAACGCGACCTCGCCGTCCTGGGGGCGGAGCTGCTCGTGCGCGTCGCCGACCAGTTGGCTGACGGCCGTGCGACGGAAACCGAGCAGGATGCGTCGCAGTCTACGTACGCCGAGCGCCTGACGAAGGACGAAGGCCGCGTCGACTGGACGCTCCCGGCGTCAGTCATCCGCAACCGCATCCGCGGGTTGTATCCGTGGCCGCACGCCTACTGCTTCCTCGACGGCGCGCGGCTCATCCTGCTG
>JBIKWH010000447.1:0-2564 GCA_044356435.1 Vicinamibacterales bacterium | reverse complement strand
GAAGCCATGCTGAAGGGCGTGGCGTCCAAACGGCTGGTGCTGGTGAACACGACGAGCGCGAGCGGTCCCTTCAAGGATGCGATGGCCGGGCCGAACCGGACCATCGTGACGGCCACCCGGAACGGCTCGGAGCAGTTTGCGACGCTCTTCGGCGGCTACTTCACCGATGCCTTCGGTTCCGACACCGCCGACCTGGACAAGAACCGTCGCGTCACCGTGCAGGAAGCCTACGAGTTCGCCGCGCGCGAGGTGACGAAGGCGTACGAGCGCACGGGCCTGCTGGCCACCGAGCACTCCGTCCTCGACGACACCGGCAAGCTCGCGTCGGTGTTCGCGCTCGGCACGGCCGGGGGGGAGGCGCAGTCCAGCGATCCGAAGGTGCGCGCGCTCCAGGCCGAGCGGCGCGAGCTGGAACAGCAGGTCGAGTCGCTCAAGGTCCTCAAGGGCAGCCTGGAGCCCGCGAAGTACGAAGCGGAGCTGGAGCGGCTCGTGACGGCGCTGGCGCTCAAGACGCGCGAACTGCGACAGGCGGAGGCCGCGAAGTGACGTCGAGGCGTCTGCCGCCGTGGTGGCGCCATGCGGGCGCGGCGCTGGCCGCGCTGACGCTCTGTCTGGCCGTGGGCGCGTCACTCGTCGCGCAGCAGCCGCGGAACACCTTCGGGTTCGTGTCCGACAACGAGTACACGCCCGACGGCTCGGAGAACAAGCCCTACGACGGTCGGTTCCAGTTCGTGCGCCTGAGTTATCCGTACAACCTGGCCGGGGGGCTGGGCCGTGCCGGCCGCGTGGCGCCGTGGGCGCATGACTACCCGCGGGGCGACGCGCACTACATGCAGATCCTCACCGAGATCACAAAGGTGAAGGGGCGGACGGGCGGGTCGAATACGTTCGGGCTGAGCGCGCCGGAGCTGGCGTTCTATCCGTTCGCCTACATGTCCGAGCCGGGGTTCTGGCGGCTGACGCCCGAGGACACCGAGGGGTTCCGGCAGTACCTCCTCAAGGGAGGCTTCGTGATCTTCGACGACTTCCGCGGCGAGGACTGGGCCAATCTGCAGGCGCAGATGCGCCAGGTGCTGCCCGACCTGCGCTTCATCGAACTGACGGGGAAGGAAGCCGTCTGGCACGCCTTCTTCGAAATTCCGGACCCGCACGTACTGGAGGCGCCGTATGGCGGCCTGCCGGAGTCGTACTGGGGGCTGTTCGAAGGGAACGACGTCACGAAGCGGATGATCGCCATCGCAAACGTGAACAACGACATGAGCGAGTACTGGGAGTATTCCGACCAGGGCTTCGTGCCCGTCGACCTCTCGAACGAGGCCTACAAGTTTGGCGTGAACTACGCGATCTACGCGCTGACGCACTAGAGCCTGCGAGGTTCTAGGGGTGTCCGGAGGAGCCGGCGCCCGTGCGCGGTGCGAACAGCAGGTGTGTGAACCAGGAGGCAGCCCGTGGAACCAACCGTGTCTGACGCCGTCGACCTCGCATCGCCCGATGACCTCGCCCTCGCCGACCGGATGAAGGCGGGACGCGAGAGCATCATCCGCGAGCTCAAGAAGCTCATCGTGGGACAGGACGAGGTCGTGAATCAGATCCTGCTGACGCTCTTCGTCGGCGGCAACAGCCTCATCGTCGGCGTGCCCGGCCTGGCGAAGACGCTGCTCATCCACACAATGGCGCAGGTGCTGGCGCTGAAGTTCAACCGCATCCAGTTCACGCCGGACCTGATGCCCTCGGACATCACCGGCACGGATCTCGTGCAGGAGGACGGCACGGGCAAGCGGCAGATGGTGTTTGCGCCAGGGCCGGTGTTCGCGAACATCCTGCTGGCTGATGAGATCAACCGCACCCCGCCGAAGACGCAGTCGGCGCTGCTCGAAGCGATGCAGGAGCACCGCGTCACGGTGCAGGGCCGCACCTACCGGCTCGAAGAGCCGTTCTACGTGTTCGCCACGCAGAATCCGATCGAGCTCGAGGGCACCTATCCGCTGCCGGAAGCGCAGCTCGATCGCTTCATGTTCCACATCGTGATCGAGCACCCGCCGTATGACGAGGAGATCGCCGTCATCCGGCAGACGACGGCCATCCAGAATCCGCAGTTCGAGCGACCGGTCTCCGGCGAGGATCTGATTGCGTTCCAGCGTCTGGTTCGCAAGGTGCCGGTGGCTGAGCCGGTGCTGCGTTATGCGCTCGATCTCGTACGTGCGAGCCGGCCGAAGGGCAAGGACGCCGCGGACTTCATCTCGAAGTGGGTCGCGTTCGGCGGGTCCGTCCGCGCCGCGCAGTACCTGGTGCTCGCCGGCAAGGCACGCGCGCTTACGAGTGGCCGCTACCACGTGAGCTTCGAGGACATCCGCGCACTCGCGCACCCGGTGCTGCGGCACCGCGTGCTCACGAACTTCCACGCGCAGTCTGAAGGCGTTACCTCGGATCAGATCATCGACAAGCTGCTGGAACTCGTGCCGACGCCGCGCTCGGGCATGTAGATGGACGCCCAGGCCCCCATTCCCGGCGCCCGCTTCGTCGACCCGAAGGTCCTCGCACGCATCGGCAACCTCGAGCTGGTC
>JBIKWH010000446.1:0-2584 GCA_044356435.1 Vicinamibacterales bacterium | reverse complement strand
TGAACGCGAATGCCGGCGGCCTTTCGCACGGGGTGTTCACGAGCAAGCCGGGCACGCTCAGCAACGACTTCTTCGTGAACCTGCTCGACATGTCCACGAAGTGGAACAAGTCCGCCAAGGATGAGTCCCTCTACGAGGGCGTCGACCGCACGAGCGGCACGGTGAAGTGGACGGCGACGCCGGTGGACCTGCTCTTCGGGTCGAACTCCGAACTGCGCGCCATCGCGGAGGTCTACGCCGAGTCCGACGGCAAGGAGAAGTTCGTCCGCGACTTCGTGCAGGCCTGGGCCAAGGTGATGAACCTGGACCGTTTCGATCTGGCCCGCTGATACAACTCGGCACAATTGCCGCTCCTCGGGGCTTGACGTTCGCCCCGGGAAGCGGCACCCTCCAGCGTTGCGTCCCGCCCGGTGTGCGGGTCTGCCTGTTCTGAGGAGGGGAAGATGTTGTATCGGCGCGTTACTGGATTCCTGCTGAGTGCCCTGCTGGGCGTTTCGGTCCCCTCGCTCGCACAGGTGTCGACCGGGTCGATTGCCGGTGTCGTGCGCGACGCCTCCGGCGCGGTCCTGCCGGGCGTCACCGTTGAGGCAGCCAGCCCCGCGCTGATCGAGAAGGTCAGAAGCGTGGTCACCGACGCCTCAGGCAACTACAAAATCATCGAGCTGCGCACCGGCACATACACGGTGACGTTCGCTCTGCCCGGCTTTTCCACCGTCAAGCGTGAAGGCGTGGAGCTGACGTCCGGGTTTACCGCCGCGGTCAACGCGGATCTCAAGGTCGGTCAGCTCGAGGAAACGGTCGTGGTGAGCGGGTCCAGCCCGGTCGTGGACGTGCAGAACGTCCGGACGCAGCAGGTGCTCTCGCGCACCGTGATGGACGCGCTCCCGACCAACAAGAGCGTCAGCGCCTTCGCGAACCTCACGCTCGGCGTGACCGGCATGTCCTCTCCGACCATCGACGTCGGCGGGAACAAGGGCGAGACGTTCCTGGCCTTCAGCGTCCACGGCGGCAGCACGGGTGACGCCCGGTCGCTGCTGGACGGCATGGACATCGCCTACGGCGGCACCCTTGCTCGCCGCAACTCCGTGAACCAGGCGCTCATTCAGGAAGTCGCTCTCCAGACGCGCGGCATGTCGGCCGAGACCGAGAACGGCGGCGTGCTGATCAACACCATCCCCAAGGACGGCGGCAACGAGCTGAAGCTCTACGTGGTGGGGAGCCGCACCGGTCCAAGTCTGCAGGGGAACAACATCGGCGCGGATTCCCGCGCCTATGGCATCACCGAGGTCGCCGGCATCAAGCATGTCTACGAGTTCGCGGCTGGTCTCGGCGGCCCGATCGTGAGGGACAAGGTGTGGTTCTATGCCGCCAACTGGTGGCAGGGCAGCGGCGAGTACTCGCCGGGCGTCTACTTCAACGCCACGTAGCACACGTCGTTCTTCTACACGCCTGACCGCACACAGCGGAAGTTCACGACCTACGACATCCGCGACCATTCAGGCCGCGTGACCTGGCAGGCCACCTCGAAGCAGAAGGTCGCGTTCCTGACGAGCTTCCAGACGTCGTGCCTGTGCTTCAAGCTGTCGGGTGGCGTGGACGCCAACCGTTCGCCGGAGGCGTCGCTCGACCAGCGCGGCAAGCCGCTCGTGAACCAGGTCACGTGGCAGTACCCGGCCACCAATCGCCTGCTGCTCGAGGCCGGCACGACGGTCGTGCGGGATTCGTCTGAGCAGGGTCTGGTCGGCGGCGCGAAGGCGGGCGACATCGCCAAGGAAGAGCTGGCGACGGGCTTCAAGTGGGGCGCCCGCATGGAGGCCGTGGGTGCCGCCAACGACTACGGCAACACGCGGTATCTCCGCCTGCCGTACCGCGCCAGCCTGTCCTACGTCACGGGCTCACACGCGTTCAAGGCCGGGACGGTGGGCCGCCTGGCAGACAGCATGGTCGCGAGCGGCCCAGAACGGGTCGGCATAGTGCCGTATCGCCTCCAGCTGCGCAATGGCGTGCCGGCGCAGATCACGATGTTCGCGACGCCCTACCTGGAAGAGACGAACACGCACGAGCTCGGCCTCTTCGTGCAGGACCAGTGGACGCTGAACCGTCTCACCATCAACGGTGGCATCCGGCTCGACATGCTGGCGTCGTCCACGCCGGAAGTACAGGGCGAGGCGGGGATGTTCCGGACCGCGGCGACCTATCCCGCCGACAACCCGGGCTGGATCGGGAAGGACGTCAGCCCGCGTCTCGGCGCCGCCTATGACCTGTTCGGCAATGGCAAGACGGCGATCAAGACGTCGCTCGGCCGGTATGTGGCCTTCACCGGCGCCGGTGGCATTGCGGCGGGTCTGGCGGGTGCGAACAACAACGCCCAGCTCATCACGACGAGCACGACGCGGAACTGGAACGACGCCAACGGGAATCTGGTGCCGGACTGCGTCCTGACGACCTTCACGGCGAACGGCGAGTGCGGCGCGCTGGCGAATCTGACGCTGGGATCGAACCGCCCGGGCACGAACTTCGATTTCGACCAACTGCGCGGCTGGCAGCAGCGCGGCTACAACTGGCAGTTCAACGTCAACCTGCA
>JBIKWH010000472.1:0-2584 GCA_044356435.1 Vicinamibacterales bacterium | reverse complement strand
CCGACAGCTCCGCGGACAGCTCAACGATGCCATCCGCTCATTCCTCTGCAGCGACCGTCTTGTCCTGGGGATCTGCAACGGCTTCCAGACAATCCTCAAGGCTGGTCTGCTCACACGCACCGGCATCGACTCCCCCGCTCCCTCGCCACTCGAATCACGCCTCACACTCACCTGGAACCGCAACGGTCGCTACACCGATCGCTGGGTAAAGCTCAAAGTCACCTCCTCAAACAGCGTTTTCCTGCGGGGAATGGACGAATTCGACGTCCCCATCGCTCACGCAGAAGGCCGCATCGCAGTGGAATCCCCTGCGGTGCTCGATGAACTCCGCCAACAGCAGCAAATCGCTCTGTGCTACTGGTCCCCGCGGGCCGCATCACTCGTGGCCACCGCCGGTGATCCCACCCGCATCGAACTCCTGCCGGAACCCGAAAACCCCAACGGCTCACTCGCCAACATCGCCGGACTTGCAGACGCCACCGGACGCGTCCTCGGTCTGATGCCGCACCCCGAACGCTTCCTGTTCGCCACTCAACATCCCCTGTGGACGCGGAAAGGGCTGCGTGGTGAAGGCGACGGTATCCGCATCTTCCGGAACGCAGTCACATGGTTCAGCTAGCCACAGCCCGCTGCCGTTTTCTGTTGCTGTGTCTGCTGTCGTTCGTCCCCGCAGCGGTGACCGCCGACGACCTGAGGCTTCATCAGATTCAGGTCATCGGCACGCACAACTCATACCACATCGAACCTGCCGCAGGACTGAAACCCTTCATTCGCACAGCAGGCGTTTCACTCCTGCAGTCCATTGAATACACCCACCGCCCGCTCCCGGAACAACTCAGCCAACTCTGCGTCCGCCAGTTAGAGCTGGACATTTACGCTGACCCCGTCGGTGGTCTCTTCGCCAAACCACTCGGACGCGCCCTCGCACTGGCTGCGGGCGCGGATCCCGGTGACGATCCCAACGCAGACGGCCTGCTCTCACAACCCGGCCTCAAAGTCCTGCACGCCCCCGGCTTTGACTATGCCACCCGGACCCCCACGCTCAGCAGCGCCTTCGAACAGATTCGCACATGGTCAAAGGCAAACCCAGGCCATCTCCCAGTGATGATCCTGCTGGAGCTCAAGGAAGTCGCACCCGGACCTTCCGGGGTTCAGCCCGTGAAATTCACCGCGCCACTGCTCCGTGACCTGCATCAGCTCATCGCCCACACGTTCCCGCAGGAAGCCTGTCTGACACCGCAGGATCTGTGTGAGCCGGGCGACTCCTGCGTGCGCGACGCCGTACTCAGTCGCGGCTGGCCCAAAGTCAGCGCCGTCCGTGGCCGCGTCTTCTTCTGTCTCGACAACGAAGGTGGCTGGGTCGATCGCTGGCTGGAGGCGATGAACGAAATTCAGAAGCCGCGAGTCTTCGTGTCAGTCTCACCGGAACATCCGCAGGCAGCATGGCTCAAGCGGAACGATCCCGTTTCACAATTCGCCGAAATTCAGCGACTGGTGCGTCAGAATTTTCTGATTCGCACACGAGCAGATGCGGACACGAGCGAAAGTCGTTCGGGAGAGACCGCTCGCCGCGAACATGCACTCGCCAGCGGTGCGCAGTACATCAGCACTGATTTCCCCGAAGCGGATGCTCGGTTCACAGACTACGCCGTGCGGTGGCCCGAAGGTGCTGCCGGCCGACGAAATCCTGTGTCACTCCCTGCGGCCGCAATCAACACCGGGACCGATGAAAACTGGCTCAGGGAACCACATTGAATCGAGGAGCATACCGATGGGCATGTTTGATCTGACGGGGCGGGTGGCAGTGGTCTCCGGGGCTGCTCAGGGACTGGGTCGAGCGACCGCGCTGGCGGTTGCAGAAGCCGGTGCCGATGTCGTTCTGATCGACCGCAACAGCTCCGGCGCAGAAGCCACTGCTGCCGACATCTCCGCACTGGGGCGAAGAACGCTCGTTTCCGGCTGCGATGTGTCCAGTCCCGAACAGATCGCTGAACTGTTTCGCGAAGTGGACGCACGATTTGCCCGCGTGGATTTCCTCGGAAACATCGCCGGCGACGGCTGTTTGGCAAAACCGGAAGAACTCTCCATTGCCGACCTGCAGCGAGTTCTGCAGAATCTTGTGATCGGTCGCTTCGCCATGTGTCAGGAAGCCGGCCGACGAATGCTCCGGCAAGGCCTCGGATCGATCATGAATATCGGGTCACTCGCCAGCACCACAGCTCTTGGGCGAGGCCATGCAGCCTACAGCATGGCGATGGGGGCTGTCGTACAGATGACGCGGGAACTCAGCACCGAATGGTCCCACCGCGGCGTACGAGTCAACTGCGTTGCGCCAGCTCAGGTGGTCAATCCCGGTCTGCAGCTGCGAATGGCAGACGATCCAGGGCTCGAAGGACGTTTTCTTCGCGGCATTCCCGCCGGAAGACTGGGGCAGCCGGACGACATTCGCGGCATCGCAGTCCTGCTGGCCTCAGACGCCTCCAGCTGGATCACCGGCGCCGTGATCCCACTCGACGGCGGTAATCTCGCCATGAACGCCGGCGGCACCGCCGGGCATCAGCTGGAACGCGTGCAAAGCTTCTCA
>JBIKWH010000473.1:0-2596 GCA_044356435.1 Vicinamibacterales bacterium | reverse complement strand
GCCTTTGGCAGTTCGGTGAGTGCTGCCGCGCGGTTACAGGTCAACGTCCCGGTGAATATTGAGCTGCAGCCTGTGAATACCTCTGTTGTGGCCGGTAATTCCGCGAAACTGTTTGTGGTCGCCAGCGGCACGCCCGATCTCACGTATCAGTGGAGAAAAGGCGGCGTGACTCTCGCCGGCGCCACGGCGTCCAGTTACGAGATCGTTTCCGGCTCGGCGTCGGCCGGCGCTGTGGCCGGCCAATACGACGTGGTGGTGGGAAATGTCGTAGGCCAAGTCACCAGTTCGCCCGCCGTGGTGTCGGTGCTCACTCCGGTGAGTATTACCACTTCGCCAGCCGACGTGGTAAACGCCGCGCCCGGTGCGGCGGTGAGTTTCACCGTGGGGGCCTCGGGTACCTCGCTTCAATACCAGTGGCGCAAAAACGGGGTCCCGCTGGAGGAAGGGGTGAATGGAGTGAGCGGCACCCGGTCAGCCACGTTGAGCATTGGCTCTGTGGATCCGGGGTCGGATACGGATTTGGGATCGGCAGGCCGTTACGATGTCGTGGTGAGTAACACGGTCAATTCGGTGGCCAGCTTACCAGCCACTTTGAGCGTAAACGCGCCTCCTGTGATTTTGGTTCAACCCAAAAATGTGGTGGTGAACCGAGGGGACGGTGCCCGGTTCAGTGTCGGGGTGCGTGGTGCCGGGTTGAGTTACCAATGGTTGGTAAACGGGACTGTGGCCGCGTCGGAAACCAGGTCTGAGCTGATCATCGGCAGTGTGCTGGAATCGCAATTTGGCAACACCTACCGGGTGGTGATCACTAATACTTCCGGTTCGGTGACAAGCAGCACCGTCACGCTGACCAAGTTTGCGGGAATTCAGTTCAGCGCTCAGCCACTCGCTACGGGGGCGGCTGAAATTGGGCAGACCGTGACAGTGGGCAACCCCGCCACTGGGATTGTGGGTGGTGCGCCCGTGACGTTATTGGCTCCGGCGATTGCCCAGAACGGATTCACTCTGGCGTATCAATGGCGGAAGGATGGCGTGAACATTCTGGGCGCTACTGAAAGCGCTTACGTGGTATTGGTGACCTCCAAGTCAGCAGCCGGTGTCTACGATGTTGTGGTGAGCGCCATTGTGGATGGTGCGGAAAAGGCCCGGATCGTGAGTCCGGCCACACTGCTGGAACTGACCGGCCCGCCTGAGATCGCGCCTCTTTCGCCTTTGACGGTGTATGTCGGCCAGAAGGCGCAGTTTGTGCCTGTTGTGGTGGGGTCGGGTACGCTGACTTACCGGTGGGATAAACTGGTCGGAGGAACCTTCACTCAGGTGCAGCCGAGTGCGGCTATCAGTGTGAGCGCGTCCAGTCCGCTGCTTGTTATCTCTAACATCACCGAAGGCGCGGCCGGGACCTACCGGTTCACGGCTACGGATGGGAACGGCTCGAGTACGGCTCTGGCCTCACTGGCGGTGACCCCGGCTCTGGCGATCAGTGTCAAAGCCAATGGGAACGCGATTACGAACGCCACTTTGGGGGTGAATTCCCGGGCGCGTCTGGTGCTGGAGGTGACGGCGGCCGGAGACGGTCCGTTCAGTTATCAGTGGCGTTTTAATGGAGCGAACATCGTGGGAGCGACGCGGGAACGTTTTGAAGTCGCCTCCCTTCTTGCGGCTAATGCCGGGCGTTATGACGTGGTGGTTACCGGAGAGAGCGCTCGATTGACGAGTGATCCGTTGACGGTCGCGCTGGTGTCGCCGTTGAAGATTGTGACCCAGCCTGTGGCCAAGGTGGCCGTGAACCTCGGACAAAGCCTTGATCTGTCGGTTGCCGTGAATAACCCCCAGGGCACGACCTACCAGTGGATCCGGGGCGCGGGCCGCGCCTCGCAAATGGTGAGTGGCGGCACTTCCAGTACGCTTCATATCGAGCCTGTGACCGCTTCGGATGCGGGCAGTTATTCTGTGATTGTTACCGGGGCCGGAGGGCAGGGGCGTCTCACCAGTAGTGCAAGCCGGGTCAGTGTGAATCTGCCTGCAAGCATCACCGTGCCGCCTGTGGCTCAATTGGCGATTCCAGGTCAGTCGGTCACCTTCTCGGTGGTGGCGGCGGGGACTGCTCCGTTGAGTTATCAGTGGTTGCGGGACGGGGTCCGGATTCCCGGCGCAAGCTCCAGCAGCTTCCAGATCGCGTCGGTGGGCGTGAACGATGCAGCCCGGTATCAGGTCATGGTCAGTAACGTGGTGAGTACGGTTGGGGTGACTTCCACGGAGGCGGCTCTCACGGTGTCTCAACCCGTCACGATTGTGAGCGAACCCCAGGATACGGGGGAACTGACTGCAGGCGAGCGCACACCAGTAGCGGGTGTTGTTCCGGCGTTACTGTCCGTGGTGGCCCAGGGCGACGGGGTTCTGAGCTATCAGTGGCGTCGGAACGGGGTGAACCTTGTGGGGGAAACGGCGAGCGTACTGCGTCCGTCCAGGCTTACCGTTTACAGTAGCGGCCTCTACGATGTTGTGATCCGTAACACCGTGGGTGCGGTGGAGGTGTCCCGGGTGGTGAGCCGGAAGGCAACCGTTTCGGTAGCCGTAGGAGGTGCCGGTAGTGGTA
>JBIKWH010000444.1:0-2597 GCA_044356435.1 Vicinamibacterales bacterium | reverse complement strand
AACCTCGACCTGCTCGACCGTGGAACGCTCTACGCGGCACGCTTCAATGACGACGGCACCGGGCAGTGGCTGCCGCTGCTGCCGACCGGTCCGCTCGCGTCCTGGACGATGCCGGAGATCCTCATCAACACGCGTCAGGCGGCGTTCCTGCTGGGCGCCACGCGCATGGACCGACCGGAAGACCTCCAGGTGAATCCGCGCAACGGCAAGCTGTACTGCGCAATGACCAACAACACCAACCGGACCGCGACCGGCACCAACGGCGTCAATGCCGCGAACCCGCGGGCCGCCAACCGCCACGGGCACGTGATCGAGCTCACGGAAACCGGCGACGACCACGCGAGCCTGACGTTCCGGTGGGAGATCTTCATGCTGTGCGGCAATCCCGCCGTTCCGGCCGACGAGCCGACGTACTTCGCCGGGTTCGACAAGACGCGGGTCAGCGCGATCTCGTGCCCGGACAACGTGACGTTCGACCAGCGCGGCAATCTGTGGATTGCGACCGACGGCCAGATCAACACCTTCAACCGCAACGACGGCATCTTCGCCGTACCGGTTGAGGGTCCGGACCGCGGATACGTGCGGCAGTTCCTGAGCGGCGTCCCGGGTGGGGAGTGCGCCAGCCTCGCGCTGACGCCGGATGACACCACGCTGTTCGTCAGCATCCAGCACCCGGCGGAAGGCTCGACGATCGACTCGCCGTCAAACCGCTGGCCGGACGGCAACGAGCCGCGCCCGACCGTGATCGCCGTGACGAAGACGCCCGGCATCGAAGATCGGAGAATCGGGTCCTAGAGCGTTCGCCCTCGTACCACTGCGCCCGGGCCATGGCGCTCCCTTCCGGGGGTGTCATGGCCCGCGGCGTTTTCAGGCCTGGTACGTGATCGTCAGCACCCCGTCGGCATAGTGCACGGGGAAGGACGGCAGGGGGTCGGTGGCCGGGCCGCGGACGACCGCGCCGCGGTGGTCGTAGCGGGACCCGTGGCACGGGCACACGAAGACCGGTTGCGCCGTCGCCATCACCACCAGACAGCCTTGATGCATGCACACCGCAGAGAGCGCGGTGAACGTCCGCTCGCCCGTGCGGACGAGCAGCACATCCCAGAGGTTGGCGTCGCGTTCGAACGACACCCGCGCCACACCCCACCTGCTGGCCAGCGGGGAACCTGGCCCCACCAGCACGACGGCCGTGCGCTGGTCGACTGACACCGGCACGAGCGGCACGAGCATGACCTCCGAGGTCACCTGCGGCGACGGTGACGGCGCGGGCGCAGCCACGGGCGAAGGCAGTGGCGAAGGCGCGGGCGCGGGTGTGGGTGTGGGTGCGGACGGCGCGAGGGTCGGATCGGGCGATGCCGATGGTGACGGCGACGGGGCCAGGGGCGTCAGCGGCTGGGCCGGATTGCTACTCCCGCACGCCGCGTGATGCGTCGCGAACGCCACCAGACATGCCGCCTTGCAGGCGTCCGCACAGAACTCCCGTCTCCGCATCGGCCGAGCATAGACAGACGCGATGACGAGCGTGCGTCATAGGAACGACGACCATCCGGCCGCGCCGCGCGCCTCACCATGTTGCAGGGTCGCGCCGGGCAGGGCGTGCTACTTCGCGACGGTGAACGGAAAGACGACTTCCGTCTTCTCCCAGCGCAGGGTGATCGCGCCACCGGCCGGGGTGTCCACGATGGCCAGCGTCAGTTGCTCGACGGGAGCGGCGAGGCTCCCCGGCTTCACCGTGAAGCTCGTCAGGTCCTTCTCAGGCTCGCGCTCCAGGCCGGACATGCCGGTCCCCGAGTTGATGATGAGCGTCCAGGCGTCCTGCTCCGGCTTGGCAAACAGCGAGTACGTGCCGGCCTTCAGGCGATAGGTCCCGAAGACCAGGTCCTTGCTCGTCGACAACTGGGTCGCCTCGTCGGCACCCAGGCGCCATACGTAGCCGAAAGGCACCACTTCGCCCATGACCTTGCGCCCGCGCATGAGCGGCCGGCCGTACGAGATCGTCAACGTGGCCCCATCGACCGCACCGGTCGTGGTCTCATGCGGGCTCCGTCGGGCCTGGGCCTGCTGGGCCGACGCCGTCAATGACGCCACCGGCCTCCACGGCGCTGCCGGCAAAGCGAGCGCCTGCATGGAGACGGGACGACCAGCCACGACGACCAACATACCGAGGGTCAGAACACAGGCACACGTGCAGTAACGCATCAACGCTCCTCCAGAGGGTCACTATACGCGGACTGCCGAGCGGTGGCAGCGCCGGTGTACTGCGCCATGCGCGCGGCCGTCTCCGCGAGCACCGCGTCCAACCGCGGCGCTGGTGTGTCATGCGGCGCGAAGACCACCAGCAGCACATCGCGTGTAGCTGTTGTCACCATTGTCCGCGCCGAATCGGACGTCGGATTCCCGAACGGTCCGCGCACATCGGCGAGGGTGACGCGCCCGCCCACGTGCACCACGTCCTTCCGGATCCCGTCGTAGCACTCGCCGTCGCGCCCGATCCGCAGCTCGATGGTGTCGCCCTCGATCCTGGCCGCGTCGTAAAGCCCGTACGGCAACTGGAACTCGAGCGAGCACCAGTTGCAGACATCCACCATCGTGTTGAT
>JBIKWH010000442.1:0-2601 GCA_044356435.1 Vicinamibacterales bacterium | reverse complement strand
ACCCCAATCCCTCCAGCCGTCGGCGTGGATGCTCGAAAGCGAGCTGGCGCAGCTCCAGACCTTCGGCATCGTCATCCCGGTGGTCTTTCTGGGCGTGGCGGCCTTCATCCTCCACATCTCGCTGAGCCGGATGCTGACGCAGCAGCGGTCGCAGGTGGCGGCGCTGAAGGCGCTCGGCTACACCAACGGCGAGCTCGCCCGGCACTACATCGCCTGGGCGTTGATCGTGGCCGCGGCCGGCGCCGGCGCAGGGGTGCTCGCGGGTGCGTGGGCCGGCGCGGCGTTCATCGATCTCTACAACGAGTACTTCCGATTTCCGTCCCTCGACTACCGCTTGTCGCCGGCCGTGGCGATCGCGTCGGTGGCCGGCAGTCTCCTCGTGGCCGCACTCGGTGCCCAGTCCGCCGTGCGCCGGGCCGTCGGTGTCCCGCCGGCCGAAGCGATGCGACCCGAGGCGCCCCGCGTCTATCGCCTGGGTCTGCTCGATCGGTTCTGGCGCGTGGTGCGCCTGGGCGCCGTGGGACGGATGCTGGTGCGCAACCTCGCGAGCCAGCCGGGGCGCACGGCGCTCTCCACGCTCGGCATCGCGCTCGCCGTCGGCGTCATCTTCATCGGGCTCGCGTTCGTCAACATCATGGAGACGCTCATCGACGGCCCGCTCATCCAGTCGATGCGGCAGGACGCCACGATCACGCTGAACGCCGCCACCGAGGACCGGGCGCTCTTCGACGCCCGGCATCTGCCCGGCGTGCTCGATGTGGAGCCGCTCCGCGCGGTACCCGTGCGCCTGCGCGCAGGCGCCCGATCACGGACCGTGGCGCTGACGGGCGCCTCGGCCGAGCCGCGCCTCTCGCGCGTGGTCGACCGCCACGGACGCGTGGTGGCTCCGCCGCTCGACGGCCTGCTGCTCTCGCGCAAGCTCGCCGAGGTGCTGGGGATCGTCCCCGGCGACACGATCGACGTGGAGCTGCTCGAAGGGCGCCGCACCACGGCACGCGAGGTGGTCGCCGCCGTGGTCGACGACGCGCTCGGGTTGAACGCCTACATGCGCCGCGATCGGCTCGACCGGCTCGCCGGTACCGGGCCGCTGGTCACGGGTGTCGCCGTGACCCTCGACCCGGTCCGGCAGGAGGCGCTGTTCCGGGCCGTCACGCTCACGCCGGCCGTCGCCGGCATCGGGCTGCGGCAGGCCGCCATCGAGAACTTCCGCCAGACGATGGCCGAGAACATGAACCTCTCCATCGGCATCAACGTGCTGTTCGCCGCCATCATCGCCTTCGGCGTCGTCTACAACGCCGCGCGCGTCTCGCTCTCGGAGCGTGCGCATGAGCTGGCCAGCCTGCGGGTGCTCGGCTTTACGCGGGGGGAGATTTCCTACATTCTGCTCGGCGAGCTGGCCATCATGACGGCCCTGGCGCTGCCGGTCGGCGTGGCGATTGGCTACGCCCTCGGCGCCGCGATCATGCTGGCCTTCGACAACGAGGTGTACCGGCTGTCGTTCACGGCGTCGGCCACGACCGTCGCCTGGTCGTGGCTCACCGTCATGGCCGCCGCCATCGTGTCGGCGCTGGCCGTGCGTCGACGGCTCGACCGGCTGAACCTGGTGGGCGTGCTGAAGGCCAAGGAGTAGGTGCGGATGCGTCTGACCCGGGTGCACATTGCCGTCGCAGGATTGACGCTCGCCGTGGCGGGACTCGTCGCCATTGCGCTGCAACCCGCCATCGAGCCGGTGGACCTCGGCGCGGTGGTCCGCGGCCCGCTCCAGGTGACGATCGAGGACGAAGGCCGGACGCGCGTCCGCGACCGCTTCGTCGTCTCCGCCCCGGCCGCCGGCCGCGTGCTGCGGCTCATGCTCCAACCGGGCGATCGCGTGCGCCGCGGAGAGGTGGTGGCCCGCCTCCAGCCGGAGCTGGCTCCGATGCTGGACGCGCGCGCCCGGGCCGAGGCCGATGCGGCCGTGACCACGGCGCGGGCCGTCGTCGGCCGCGCGCGTGCGGAAGCCGCCCGGGCTGCTGAAGCGCTCGCGCACGCGGAGCGCGAGCGAAAGCGGAGCAGCGAGCTGGCCCGCGAGGGTCTCACGCCGGTTCAGGAAGTCGAGGCGCGTGAAGCCGAGGCACGGCTGGCGGGGGATGCCGCCCGGGCCGCCACCTTCTCCGTGGAGGCAGCGGAAGCTGACCTGCGCCGGGCCGAGGCGCGACTCACGCCCACCGCCGCCCGGCAGGCCGGGGCGCTGGACGTCCGCGCGCCCGCCACCGGCGTCGTCCTCCGTCGCATCCGCGAGAGCGAGAGCGTGGTGCCGGCCGGCGAGCCGCTCGTCGAGATCGGAGACGCCTCGCAGCTCGAAGTCGTGGTGGACCTGCTTTCGACGGACGCGACGCGCGTGGCGCCGGGCACGCGGGCCACCGTGGAGCAACCGGGGCTGGCGCCGCTGCCCGCGCGGGTCCGGCTGGTCGAGCCGGCCGGGTTCACGAAGGTGTCCGCCCTGGGCGTCGAGGAGCAGCGCGTCAACGTCATCCTCGACTTCGAACCCGGCGCCGCAACGGGCACGCTCGGCGACGCGTTCCGCGTGGACGTCCGCCTCGTGGTCTGGGAGACCGCGAG
>JBIKWH010000443.1:0-2601 GCA_044356435.1 Vicinamibacterales bacterium | reverse complement strand
CGCCGATCGCCACTTCCTCCGAGACGCGTTCCATGATGGGCGGTGGTCCGGCCGTCGCGTCGTCGTCCTCGCCGGCGTCGCCGTCGGCGACCCGCTTGATCCCGAGGCTCGCGATCGATCGGGCGCCGAAGTCGCGCAGGTCGTCCGCCCAGCGATCCACCGGATGCCCGGTCAGGAAGAGGCCGAGCGTGTCGCGTTCGTGGTTCAGCAGGTCGACCTCGGACCACGCCGGAGCGTCGGGCAGCGTGTACACCGGCGTGGCCTCCGGCCCATCGCCACCGCCGAAGAGGTCGCTCTGCCCGAGGGCCTTGTCTCGCTGCGTGCGGGTGCCATGCTCGGTCGCGGACTCGATCGAGGCAAACAGCCGCGCGCGGTCGCGGGCCAGGACCGTGATGCGGTCGCCGCCCGCGCCGGAACCCTCAGGCAGGAGCGAGTCGCACGCACCGGACTTCACCAGCGCCTCGAACACGCGCTTGTTCGCGAGGCGCATGTCGAGAATCTCGCAGAGGGCGTGGAGCGTCGGAATGCGGCCGCCGAGCGCGGTCCGCGCCTGGAGAATCGACTCGATGGCCCCCTCGCCGAGTCCCTTGATGGCCGTCAGGCCGAAGCGGACGCCCTTGCCCGGCTCGACCGAGAAGCGGAGCTGGCTCTGATTGATGTCCGGCTGCAGCACCGGGACGCCGCGGTCGCGGCACTCGCCGAGATAGGTCGAGAGCTTGTCCGCGTTCTGCGCCTCGATCGTCAGTAGCGCCGCCGCGAAGTGCCACGGGTAGTTCGCCTTGAGATACGCCGTCTGGTAAGCGAGATAGGCGTAGGCGGTCGAGTGCGACTTGTTGAAGCCATACCCGGCAAAGAACTCCATCAGGTCGAAAATCTTCGTGGCTTTCTTCTCGTTGATCTCCTTGGCGCTGGCGCCGGCCATGAAGTCGGCGCGCATCTTCGCCATGACCTTCGGGTCCTTCTTGCCCATCGCCTTGCGCAGCATGTCGGCCTGGGCGAGGGAGAAGCCCGCCAGCGCCTGCGCGATGAGCATGACCTGCTCCTGGTAGGCGATGACGCCGTAGGTGTCCTGGAGGATCGGCGCCAGCTGCGGGAGGTCGTATTTGACTTCCTTGGTGCCCTGCTTGCGCGCGATGTAGTCGTCCACCATCCCCGACTTCAGCGGGCCTGGACGGTAGAGCGCATTGAGCGCGATCAGGTCGTCGAGCCGCTCGGGCTTCGCCTTGCGCAGCAGTTCCCGCATGCCCGAGCTTTCGAACTGGAAGATGCCGTGCGCGGCGCCCTCCTGAAAGACGCGGTAGGTCTTCACGTCGTCGAGCGGAATGGCGTCGATGTCGAGGTCCACGCCCTCGGTCCGCTTGATCTCCTTGATCGCGTCGTCGATGAGCGTCAGCGTGCTGAGGCCCAGGAAGTCCATCTTCAGGAGGCCGACACGCTCGACCTCCTTCATGTTCCACTGGGTGACGATTTCGTCCCGTGACCCCTTGTAGAGCGGCGCGTAGTCGGTGATGGGTCCCGGGGCGATCACGACGCCGGCTGCGTGCACGGAGGCGTGCCGCGACATGCCCTCGAGGCGTCGGCCGATGTCGAGCACTTCCTTGACCTTGGCGTCCTTGGCCGCCATGTCCTTCAGCACCGGGTTCTCGGCAAGCGCCTTGTCGAGCGTCATGTCGAGTGCGGGCGGAATCTGCTTCGCGATGCGGTCCACATCGGCGAACGGCATGTCGAGCGCGCGGCCGACGTCCCGGATGACGGCCTTGGCCTTCATCGTGCCGAACGTGATGATCTGCGCGACGTTCTCGCGGCCGTACTTCTGCGTGACGTAATCGATCACTTCCCCGCGACGGCGCTCGCAGAAGTCGACGTCGATATCGGGCATCGACACGCGTTCGGGATTCAGGAAGCGCTCGAACAGCAGGTCGTAGTCGATGGGGTCGACATCCGTGATGCGCAGGCACCACGCGACGAGCGACCCGGCGGCGGAGCCGCGGCCCGGTCCGACCGGAATGCCCTTCTCGCGTCCGTACCGGATGAAATCCCAGACGATCAGGAAGTAGCCGGTGTAGCCCATCTTCTTGATCATCGCGATCTCGTAGTCGAGACGCGTCTCGTACTCTTCGATCGTATGACGCAGCTGCCCGGCTGCCTTCAACTGCTGAAGGCGCGTGAGTCGCTGGGCGAAGCCTTCGCGGGCGACCTGCTCGAAGTACTGATCGAGCGTCAGACCATCCGGTACGCCGAAGGTCGGCAGATGGTTCACGCCCTTCGGGATCTTCACGTTGCAGCGATCGGCGATGAGGAGCGTGTTCTTCAGCGCGTCGTCGTGTCCGGAGAAGACGGTGGCCATCTGCTCGGCCGTCTTCAGAAAGAACTGATCCCCGGTATAGCGCAGGCGCTTCGCGTCCGTGACGGTCTTGCCTGAGCCGATGCAGAGCAGAATGTCGTGCGGCTGGTGGTCGCCGTGCCGCAGATAGTGCACGTCATTGGTCGCGACGAGCGGCAGGTCCAGTTCCCGCGCCAGCGGAAGCAGTCCCCTGTTCACGATCAGCTGCTCGTCAATGCCCTGGTACTGCATCTCGAGGAAGAAATTGTCCGGCCCCA
>JBIKWH010000042.1:0-9383 GCA_044356435.1 Vicinamibacterales bacterium | reverse complement strand
CCCTGCTTGATTTTAGCAGCCAGTTGGGCTGTTCGGGGACGGGGTCCGGGGACGGGGACCGGGGTTCGGGGACCGGGTGGGTGGGGCGATGCGCGTGACGAGCGCGAATCAGTCTGTACAGGAGCCAGGTGCCCTTCACAGGCGCCCAGTGAGCGCACGACACGCGCATCGCCCGCCGGCGCCCGGTCACCCGGACCGGGGGGCTATGGCCCCTCGAACACGGCCAGGGCGGCGGAATCCCGGTTGATCCGCACCTGGCGGAGGGGGCCGTCGAGCGGGAACCGGCGCTCGACGCGCTCGTCCGTGACCGGGACGACCGTATCCACCGTCCGGCCGTCGGCGTAGACCAGCGAGACCGTGACCGGCAGGTCGAACACGCCGTCCAGGTGCTCGAAGGCGACGACGGCCTCCCCGTCGGTGACCGTCTGGGTCACCCGGACGCGCGGGAGGCGCGAATCGCCGACCCATTGCTCGAAGAAGCGGGCGAGCGGCCGGCCCGAGGCGGCCTCGAAGGCGGCCTGGACGTGCGTCGTCCCGGCCTTCTCGAGGCGGCGGTCCGCGTAGAGACGCCGGAGGCCGCCGAAGAAGGCGTCGTCGCCGATGAGCCGGCGCAGCATGTGCAGCACACCGGCGGCCTTGTTGTAGACGAGCGCGCGGAAGATTCGCTTATCGCCCTTCATCTGCCCCAGCCGGTAGCCGAGCGAGATCGGGCCCTGGTCGGACACGTCGAGCGTCCAGCGGCGGAACTGGCGGAGCATCTGCTCCAGCGCCTCGGGGCCGTGCTTCTGCTCGGCGTAGAGCGCGGCGAAGTACTGCGCGAAGCCCTCGCTTACCCACTGCTCGTGATAGTTCGCCCAGCCGACACCGTGGCCCCACCACTGATGCGCGAGCTCGTGCGCGAGAAAGAACTCCGGGAACCCGTCGAAGCTGGCCGGGTCGTCGCGCCACGTGGGCTGCGTGCCGGGCCTGGGGTTGAAAACGAGCGCGGCACCGGCCGGGCTGTGGCCGCCCGGCGTGGGGTTGTCGACGACAGCCAGCGTCAGCCTTGAGTAGGGCGCTTCACCCATGCGGGAGAGGTAGAAGCGGAAGATGTCGCGGGTCCAGCCCGCCAGCTCCTCCTGCCGTCGCCGGGAGATGCCCTGCGTCGCGAGCTGATCGAACGGGATGAACTCCCGGACGCGGAAGCCCGGCTGGCGACTCCCCTCCGCGGGGCGCGCGGCGGGCGTGGCGGGTTCGTCCACCAGCGCGAGCGTGCCGGTCACCGGCGGTCTGAAGCGGGCGGCGATGACACTCAGATACCGCACCGGCTCGAACGCGCGGAAGGCCCAGGCACGCATCGGTCTTCCGCTCGCGGCGACGACGGCCCTGAAGCCGGCGACCGGTTCGCCGGTGGCCGTGCAGGTGAAGTCTTCGGGCAGCGTGAGCAGCAGCGTGGCCGTGGCGTAGCCGCTGGTCTGCGGCTGCGGATACCAGTAGGACTTCGTGCTGAGCAGGTAGTAGTCCTGCGAGCGCTCCTGGGGCATCGGGTTGAACCCGTCCTGCCCGGCCGCCTCCTGATCCACGTCCTGCGAGCGGAGCCGGCCGCTGTAATTGATCGCCACCACCAGCTCCGACCCGCGCGCGACCGGCACGGGTAGATTGAGGATCACCGAGTCTCGGCCCCGCACGCGCAGGTGCACGAGCGGTCCGAACTGCGGGCTGACGGCGCTGGTCACGACGAGCGCGTCGGCCAGCTTGATATTGATGCTGGCCACGCCGGCGGCCTGCACGCGGATCCGGAGCCGCGCACGCGCGTCGATGAACTCGCGGGTCGGGTCGATCGTCGCGTCGACGTCGTAGTCGAGCACGGCGATCTCATTGAGTGCGTCTTCGTCGTAGGACACGCCGCGCTGCTGTTCCTTCTCGATCGAGGCGTAGCGGGCAATGTCGCGGCCCCTGGCGCGCTCGAAGAGCGAGATGTCCTCCGCCTCGGTGAACGAACGGGCATACGTCAGGTGCCCGCGACCGCGCGTGTGCAGTTCCGCGAGGAAGTCGCCGCTCGGCGGCAGGACGTACCAGGGCTCGCGGCTGAGATCGCCGAGATCCAGGTTGAAGGACCGCGGCGCGTCGGCGTCGAAGAGATCCCGGGCCCGCCGCAGCACGCGGGGATCCACGGTTTGCAGCCGCAGACCGCTGTCGAGCCCGCGCGCGGTGAGGTCGACCGGATTCAGGCGGATGAACGCCGCCTCGAGCGGGGCGGTCAGCGTGTCGGCACCGGCGAAGAGCCGCACCTGGCCGCGTTCGGCAACGGGCCTCGGTGTGAACGTGATCTGCCCCGCTCCGACGATGATGAGGCCCGCCAGCCCCAGCTCGCTCTCCACCGGCACCGCGGTGCCCTGCGTGAATGTGAGCACGAGGTCTTCCGAGCGCACCGTGAGGTCCTGCACGGCGTACTGCGTGTCCGCGCTGGGTTCGAGGCGATGCAGACCCTCGACCAGCGTGACCACCTGCGCGCTGACCAGCCGCCACGCCTCCCCCGCGGTGTCGCCGGGCGCCCGCCGCACGTCGAGCCGGGCGGTCACGATGCTGGCGGTCCGTGCGCTCTCGAGCAGCATGTCCGCCGTCAGCCGGTACCCGTCCCCCGGCAGGGCGCCGTCGAGCGGCTCCCGCTCGCGCTCGTGAACCACGGCGCGGCGGAACGGCGTGCCGAGCAGGCGCGGCGCGAACGTGTCCATCACGCCGGGGGCGACGTTCGGCGAGAGGAGCGGACGGAGGGCGGACGGGTTGCCGCTCGGGAGCACGCGCTCCAGCCGGTTCAGCAGTGCGCCGATGCCGTCATCCTGGGCTGCGACGGGCGCGACCATCACGGTCAGCGTCAACGCGGTCGCGAGGCAATGACGCAGCATGCGTGCCTCTAGAGCGGCGGCGCGGGCGGCGGGGTCGATGGAGCCGGAGCCGGCGGCGGCAGACGCTGCGCCGGCAGACGCGTCGCCGCCACCGCGTCGCGCATCACCACGTCGGCGCACCCGTCATACGGCCGGGGAAACAGCAGCACCGCGTCGTCCGACAGCAGCACGCCCGGCGGCAGGCCTTCGGTGAGCGGCGGGTCGGGACTCACGGGCGGTGCGCCGGTCGTCGTCGCCACGGGGGCTGGCGCGGAGGCCGGCAGCCGGCCGCCGAGACGCACGTAGTCCGCGCGGCCGAGGATCACGGGCGTCTGCTGACCGGGCATCTCCAGCCGCCGCTGCAGCTCGGCCGGCGTCGCGGTGTGCCACGGCGTCCAGCCCAGGTGGCGCAGGTAGAAGTAGTACGCATGGTGCAGGTCGCCAGACGCGTGAAACACGCCGGGCGCGAGCCCACCGATGCTGGCGACTTCGCGCGCGCAGGTCTGCATGGTGCGCAACGGGTGGTCCGTACGCATCAGGAAGGCGAGCTGCTTCGAGTACGGCGTCGGGAACAGCAGCCACACCGAGAGCAGCGCGCCGAGCGGCCGCAGCACGCGCGAACCCTGCCCGGCGAGGAGCCAGAGCACCGCGCCGATGAGGGCGGGCCGCCACAGGATGGCACTCCGGAACAGACGGACACCTCCAACCTGCAGCGTCACAGGGCCGACCATCACCGCCCATGCGCCCAGCAGAAACGCCACGCCGCCCACGACCGTGAGCACGCGGGCGAGCGCCGGGCCGGTGGACCCGAGCGTCGACACACCCGGCCAGCCCCAGAGCCGGCTCCAGTGCGCCGAGGCCAGCGCACCGAGACCCAGCGCGACCGCCAGGCCGACGCCGAGGGCCAGCGGCGGGAGGAACGGATACGCGTAGTGAAACAGTTTGGAGGTGCCCGCCGAAATCAGCACGAACGGCACCGCCCACCACAGCAGCACGGCGCGCACGCGCCACTCGCCCTGCGCCAGCCCGCGCCAGGCGAGTGCCGCAAGGCCGGCCACCCACGTCACCCGCAGGCCCTCGCGGCCCAGTTCCTGCCAGAGCCAGGAGGCGTAGTAGTACCAGGGATGCAGATGCTCGGGATGGAGCACGCCGGCGAAGCGCTGCAGCACGTGGGCGGTCAGCAGAATCGTCCAGAACTCCCGTCCCGCGTGCACGGTCTGGTAGATGAACCATGGCGCGATGAGCACCAGCGCGACGCCGATCGGCGCCAGCCATGTGCGCCACGCCCCCAGCAGATCACGCAGACCCGCCGGCCGGCTGGCAATCGTCAGTACGACGACGAGCGGCAGAAAGAGCGCGGCCACGAACTTGGTCAGGAAGCCGAGTACGAACCAGCCGGCGATGGCGTAGGCGTGCCGGCCGCGCCACTCCGCCCCACCGCCCCAAGTCTGCGCGGCGGGGACCCCGGCCGACTCCGCCTCCGCCCACCGCAGCGCGTGATAGAACGCCGCGGTATAGGCCAGCACGAGCGCCGCCTCCATGTTGTTGCTGCGCAGGCCATGCTCGACGAGGATGTCGTCGAATGAGAAGAGCGCCAGCGCGCTGACGACGCCGGCGATGGGGCCACCGAGCCGGCAGCCGATGGCGTAGAGGTAGAGGAACATGACGGCCGCGGCCAGCGCGTCGAGCCCGCGCATCCCGGCATCGCCCGCGGGCAGCAGGCCGAGGCGCATGCCGCCGGCCACCAGCCAGAACTTCAGCGGCGGCTTTTCATAGAAGGGCTCGTCGCCCGGAATGCTGCGGGGCGTCAGCCACTCGCCTGTTTCGAGGATCCGCTCGACGGCATAGGAGTAGATCGCCTCGTCGCTGCGCATCTCCCACTGGGCGAGGCCGACGAACATCGGCGCCGAGATGCAGACGGCCACCACGGCGAGCCCTGCCCACCAGGCTCCGCGGCTGCGCCCGAGCGGCGCGTCGTCCGTCATCGCGCGAGTATAGAACCGGGATGGATTCAGCCCGCTAGCCGGCGAGATACCGGGCCGTAAACGCCGCGATGTCGTCGTAGACCACGGTCAGCTCCGCCGGGGAGGCCAGGAAGACGATCCGGAACGCGCCACGCTCCGGCGGCAGACCGAAGCCCGATCCGTGTACGCAGAGGATACCGGTCTCGCGCAGCAGGCTCAGCACAAAGTGCTCGTCCGTGCGGCCCGGCGGCAGCGCCACCCACGGCATGGCGTAGAACGCCGCGCGCGGCATCACCGACCGCATGCCCGGAATCGCGGAGAGGCGCTCGTGCGAGATCGTGGCGCGTTCGAGGAGCACCTGCTGGAAGCGCGCCTGATGGGAACGGTCTCCCCGCAGCGCGGCGGGAATGCCGTACTGCATCGGGCCGGGACTGCACAGCCGTCCGTCGGCCAGCTTGCGGATGGCCGCGAGCACCTCGTCGAGGCGGGGCGTGCGGCCGACCACCATCCACCCCGCGCGCCAGCCGGGTGCGAGATACGCCTTCGAGAGGCTCGAGAACGAAATCACGGGCGCGTCCTCGTCGAGCGTGCCGACCAGCGGCACCGACCCCGCGTAGCCCAGGTCGCCGTAGACCTCGTCGGCCAGGATCACGAGGTCGTGGCGCGCGGCCACCGCAAGGAGCGCCTTCCGCACGTCGGCGGGATACACCGCGCCGGTCGGATTGTTCGGGTCGATCAGCACCAGCACGCGCGTGCGCGGCGTCACGAGCGACCCGAGCTGTTCGGCATCGGGCAGCCAGCCACGGTCCGGGTCCGTCGTGTAATACAGCGGGACCGCACCCAGCTTCGCGAGGATCGCCGTGTAGAGCGGATACGTGGGACACGGCACGAGCACTTCGTCGCCGGGGTTGACGATCGCCGTCAGCGCCAGCTCGATGCCTTCGGACGTGCCGGTCGTCAGGAGGACGCGGTCGGGCGAGATGCGCACGCCGCGCGCGGCGTAGTCGTCGGCCACGGCCTCGCGGCCCTCCAGGATGCCGACGGACGAGAGATAACCGTTGTGCCCATCCCGCATGGCCTTCGTGGCCGCCTCGATGAGGTGGGCTGGGGGCTGGAAACCGAAGGCCACCGGGTCGCCGATGTTCATGTAGCGCACGCGCCGGCCAGCCGCCTCGACGGCCCGGGCTTCCCCCACGATGTTGCGGATCGCGTAGGAAAAGCGGCTCACACGGTCGGCCGCCGGTATCGCCCCGGTCAGTTTCGGCATCCGACAATCTTAGCCCCGCGCTCGTCTTGAGGCCGCGTAACACTTACACGGGGGAGGGGTCGTCAGCCCTCCGCCGATCAGCCTATTCGCGCGTTATTGGGCCTGTTCTGCGCGATCTCGGGATCTGGCAGCGGCTTTGAACTAGGGGAGACCGTGACCGGTTTCCAGCAGGTGGTCAGCGCCGCTCTGATGGCGGCAACGGTGGCAGGCGGGGCGACGCTCGCGTCGGCCCAGGCCGCCCCCGACCGCCCCGCGACGTTCCGCGGCGGCGTCGAGGCTGTCACCCTCAGCGTCACCGTGCGCGACCAGCGTGGCCGCACTGTCACCGGCCTGACGCGCCGCGACTTCGTGGTGGTCGACACCGGCGTCCCGCGCAGCATCCGGGGCTTCATCGAGGACGAGGCGTCCATCAGCCTGGCCGTGCTGCTCGACATCAGCGGCAGCATGGCCGTGGGCGGCAATATGGACCGCGCGCGCCGGGTCGTGTCCGAGACCATGGCCCGGCTCCAGGCCGGCCGCGACGAAGCCGCGCTGCTGACCTTCGACAGCGAGTTGGAGGAGGTGCGGGCGTTCACGAACGATCTGGCCCGGGTGTCGGCCGTGAGTCTCGCGGGCATGCCGTGGGGGCTGACGTCGCTGTACGATGCGCTCGCGGGAACGGCACGGAAGGTGGCCAGCCGCTCCAACCCGCACCGCGCGGTGCTCGTGATCACCGACGGCGTGGACACCGGCAGCCGGATGAGCGCCGAGGACGTGTCGGGCCTCGCCAGTGAGATTCAGGTGCCGGTCTACCTCGTCGTGGTGGCGGCGCCGGTCGACAACCCCGCCCAGCGCCTGGCGCTGCTCTCCGTCGACGGCCGCGCGGCCTCGACGGCGACGCTGGCCGACCTGGCACGCTGGACGGGAGGAGACATGGCCATCGTGAGCACGCCGTCGGAGTTCACGACGGCGCTCGATGGCCTGGTGGCTCAGTTGCGCCACCAGTACGTGCTGACCTTCGAACCGGACGCCCGCCCCGGCTGGCATCCGCTCGAAGTGCGCTCCACGCGCAAGCGGCTCGCCGTGCACGCCCGCGGCGGCTATATGTCGGGTTCGGGGGCTGCCATGCCGACGCCGGAATAGAGAACAGCCCGTAGTACGGCGTCCGGTCGCTCGACACAGTTTGTTCACACGTTCTCAGGAGAAGGAGCATCAGATGAAACTCACAGCACTCACTACGGGCCTGCTGGCCCTCGCAGTGGCGGCGGCTCCGGCCTGCGCCACGAAGAAGTTCGTCCGCACGTCGGTCGGCGAGGTCAATGGCAAGGTGGACACGCTCAGCGGCACGGTCGAGCAGACGCAGTCCCGCGTGACGGCGGCGGAAGGGAAGATCGGCCAGGTCGACCAGAAGGCCGAAGCCGCTGGAAAGGCCGCCTCGACGGCGCAGAACACGGCGACCGCGGCGGCGGCGGCGGCCAAGACGGCCGACGCGAAGGCAGCCGAGGCCGCGGCCAAGGCGGCAGCAGTGGCGGCCACGGTGGACGCCGACAAGAAGCGGCTCCTCCTCGAGGTGACGCTGAGCGAAGACCAGGGCAACTTCAAGTTCGGCAGCTCCGAGCTGCCGGATGAGGCCAAGGTCCGGATCGACGACATGATCAACAAGCTGAAGGCCGACCCGAAGGCCGTCTACTTCGAGATCGAGGGTCACACCGACGACCGCGGCTCGGTCGAAGGGAACAAGAAGCTGGGCCTGACGCGCGCCGAGACCGTGAAGGACTACATCTACGCGCAGCACAAGATCCCGCTGCACCGGATGAGCGTCGTCAGCTACGGCGAGGCGAACCCGGTCGCGCCGAACAAGACGCGCGAGGGCCGTGCGCAGAACCGCCGCGTCGTCATCCGCATCCTGAACTAACCGACGCAGCAATCACCCGGCGGGCAACCGCCGGACAGCCGGGACATCCCCTGAGGGGTGTCCCGGCTTTTTTCGTCTAGCGGGTGCGGATCAACTGGCCGCGGATTTCGCCGCCTGGGTTCGTCGTGGAGTGGATGTTGATGTAGCAGTTGCCGCCGGACAGCGCCTGGATGGCGTCGTCGATGGTCAGGATGCCCTGGGTCGCGCGCACCACCAGGTTGGCCGAGGACAGCCGCTGGTTGAGCGTGAAGTCGCCGGTCGTGCCGGCAACCGGGGCCAGGTCGAAGATCACCGGGCCGGCCGCGCCTGCCGCACCCACGTGGATGTGGCCACCGGTGGCGCCAGTCGGCAGGTTGTAGACCTGCACGCTGACCGTGATCTCGCGGTTCGTCGTGTCAATGGATACCACCGCCGTGCCGAGCGAGCCCGTGCTCACGGCGGTCGGCGTCTCCTCGCCCCCGGTCAGGTTCGCGGACAGCTGAACCTGGGCCTCGGCCGCGGCGGTCGTGAGCAGCAGGGCGGGCACGAGCCAGAGCAGTTTCGAAACGTGTCGAAGCATTGAAGATCCTCCCAATTTGCCCTGGTCCACCCAGGGAGCAGGGGTGGATGAGCAGGAACCAGGCCACGGCCCGCCGCTTCTGGGGACGCGGAAACACGCTCAAAAGGCCCGCACGGCCGCCATCCGGGGTGGGCCCGCTTACGCGGCCCGTAAGCAGACTCGCCTTCCGAAAGCGGCGCACCCGCGAAGAGTCCGGTACCGTTGGCGGTTGCTGGAGGAGGAATCGGCAGGTATATTCAGCCGTTCCATTCACATCTCCGACGAGGCAACCCCATGGCCCAGCACGAAGACGACGTATCCGCCGTCTCACGCCGCGACTTCTTCAAGACCGTCGGCGTCTCCAGCCTGGCAACCGGCGTTCTGGCAGCAGCCGACGGCGAGACCGCCCAGGCGGCGCCCGGCACGCTCGGACCCGGACCAGTTCCCGTTCGCCTGACCATCAACGGCAGGCCCTACAACCTTCACATCGAGCCGCGCGTGACACTGCTTGACGCCGTCCGCGACCACGCGATGCTGACCGGCAACAAACGCGTCTGCGACCGCGGCACCTGCGGGGCCTGCACGATGATCGTCAACGGCACGACGGTCTATTCGTGCTCGACGCTCGCGATTGAAAGCCAGGGCAAGTCGATCCGGACGGTCGATGGCCTCGCGACGGACGGGAAGCTCCACCCGGTGCAGGAAGCGTTCTGCGAGAAGGACGCCATGATGTGCGGCTTCTGCACACCGGGCTTCGTGATGGCGACCGTGGCGCTCGTCGAGAAGTTCCCGCATCCGACGCCGGCCAAGATCCGGCATGAGCTGAACGGCAATGTCTGCCGCTGCGGCACGTTCA
>JBIKWH010000441.1:0-2619 GCA_044356435.1 Vicinamibacterales bacterium | reverse complement strand
GTCGTCCGGTATCGCGAATCCGGAGGCACGCTCGCGGAGCCGGCCGTGCTCCTGGACGGCATTCCCGGTCACCCGATTCACGACGGCGGACGCCTGCGCTTCGGCCCGGACGGATTTCTGTACGTGACGACGGGCGACGCAGCGGCGACCAGCCGTTCCCAGGACCTGGCGTCGCTCGCCGGCAAGATCCTCCGCATCGCACGCGACGGCTCGACGCCGCGCACCAACCCGTACAGCTCGCCGCTCTTCTCCCTCGGACACCGCAACCCTCAGGGGCTCGACTGGCACCCGGTGACCGGCGCGCTCTACGCCGACGAGCACGGCGAGACCGGCAACGACGAGGTCAATCTGATCGAGGCCGGCGCCAACTACGGCTGGCCGACGATCCAGGGCGCGGACACACGCCCGGACATGCGGACGCCGCTGACGTTCTACTCACCGTCGGTCGCGCCGTCCGGGTCGTCGTTCTATCGCGGCACGAAGATCCCCGGGTTCACCAACGACTTCTTCGTCGCCACGCTGCGCGGCACACACCTGCGGCGGCTGAAGGTCAACGGCTCGCAGGTCCTCTCGCAGGAAGCGTTGCTGTCCGGCACATTCGGCCGGCTGCGCGACGTCGTGAGCGCGCCGGACGGCTATCTCTACTTCTGCACGAACAACCGCGACGGCCGCGGCACCCCCGCCGCCACGGACGACCGCATCCTGAGAATCGTCCCCGCGTCGTAGCTGGTCTACGACGCGTACGGTACAGTCCCCGGCGTGTCGCTCCTCGCCCGTCTCGGCCTCCACCGCAGAGAACTGCGCGCGTGGGCCATGTACGACTGGGCGAACTCCGGCCCGCAGTGCACCATCGTCACCGCGGTCTTCCCCCTCTTCTTCAGCAGCGTCGCCGCCGCGACGCTGAACCCGACCGTCGCCACGGAGCGCTTTGCCTGGGTCACGACGATCGGCGTCGCGATCGCCGCGTTTCTCGGTCCCACGCTGGGCGTGCTGGCGGACTACCGCGCGCTCAAGAAGCCCCTGCTCGCCGTGTGCGTGGCTGTCGGCGCGCTGTCAGCCGCCTCGATGGTGTTCATCGATCACGGTGAATGGAAGCTGGCCTCGGTGCTCTTCCTCATCACCAACGTCGCGCTGGCCACGAGCTTCGTCTTCTACGACTCCCTCCTTCCGCACATCGCCGCACCCAATGAGATGGACCGTGTGTCCACATCGGGCTACGCGCTGGGCTACGTGGGCGGTGGCCTGCTGCTCGTCGCGAATCTCGCGTGGATTCTGAAGCCGGAGATCTGGGGCCTCTCCGGCACGACCGCGGCCATCAAGCTGTCGTTCCTCAGCGTGGCCGTCTGGTGGGTGGTCTTCGCCATTCCGCTCTTCCGCCGCGTGCCCGAACCACCCGCCGCATCGAGGAGCACGCTCGTCGGCGCGCAGTTCTCGCTCCTCCGCCAGACGTGGGCCACGTTCCGTGACCTGCGGCAGCATCGCCAGGCGTACCTGCTGCTCATCGCCTTCCTGCTCTACAACGACGGCATCCAGACGATGATCAAGATGGCCGCCGTGTACGGCGCGGAGATCGGCATCGGCATGAACGCCCAGATCGTCGCGTTCATCGTGGTGCAGTTCGTGGGGATTCCGTGCGCGTTCCTGTTCGGGGCGCTGGCGGACCGTATCGGCGCCAAGCCGTCGCTCTACATCGCCCTCACCGTCTACGTCGGCATTGCCGTCATCGGTTACTCGATGACGGAGACCTGGGAGTTCTTCCTGCTGGCGGTGATGGTGGGAACCGTGCAGGGCGGTGCGCAGGGCCTCAGCCGGTCGCTCTTCGCGCGCATGATTCCGGCTGACCGGTCGACCGAGTACTTCGGGTTCTTCTCGGTGTTCGAGAAGATCGCCGGCATTCTCGGACCTCTGATGTTCGGCACGGCCGTGGCGCTGACCGGCTCCAGCCGGCCGGCCGTGCTCGTGCTCGTCGTCTTCTTCGTCGTGGGCGGCGCCGTGCTCTCGCGCGTGGACGTCGCGGCAGGCGAGCGCGAGGTTCGATCCCCCGCCTGATCGACGTCGCTACTTCGCGAACTTCTGGAGCGCGGCGCGCCAGGCACCGACGGGTCCGGGCGAGCCGCCCTGGCCGTCGAAGAGGATCTGGCGGCTCTCGAGCTTCTTCCCGTAGAAGCGCTCGTGCGCATCGCGGTCCTGGCGGATCGTGCTGCCGTTGATCGAGATGCCGGCGAACACGCCGCGCGCGCGGGAGTAGCTGAGAATCTCGGCGCGCATCTGCAGGTCCGTCGCCGCCTGGGCATCCCGGCCGACAGGACCGGCGGCCACCGACGCGTCCGCGCCCAGTTTGAACTGGTTCTTCGTCAGCGTCTCGACGCCGCGCTTGTTGTTGATCACGAGGATCAGGTCCGTTTCCTGCCCGCCGATCTGGAGGCCGAAGCTGACGCCCGTCAGCGTGAAGAACGCGGGTGACGACCAGCCGTTTGCGCCGCGCATGCTGATGATGCCCCGGCCGCGCTGCCCCCCAATGCCGAGCGCCCCCTTCTTCGTGCCCGGAAACACCGCGAGGGCCTGCGCCCCCTCGATGATGCTCTTCGGAATGGACTTGTCACCCGCGGCCATGATGTC
>JBIKWH010000440.1:0-2628 GCA_044356435.1 Vicinamibacterales bacterium | reverse complement strand
GCGTAGTCCGCGTCGCCGCAGCCGGCCTCCATCGGCACATTCACCGTGAAGCCCGCCCCGGGCCCTTCGCCGATCTCGGCGGCGGCGCCGGTGCCCGGATAGAACGGGAACTGGTGCGTCGAGACAAACAGCACTGATGGGTCGTCGTAGAAGCTCCACTGCGTGCCGTTGCCGTGATGGACGTCGAAGTCCACGACCGCCACGCGCGCGAGGCCGCGCGCCCGCGCGTGGGCCGCGGCCACCGCGATGTTATTGAACAGGCAGAAGCCCATCGCCCGCCCGGACTCGGCGTGATGCCCCGGCGGACGCACGAACGCGGCGGCACGCCGCGCCGTGCCGTCCAGTACGACGTCCACGGCCTGGCACGCGGCGCCGGCCGCCAGCCGGGCCAGGTCAACGGACTCCGGCGACGTCATCGTGTCGGCGTCGAGGGCGACGGGGCGGCCGGAGGTCGCCAGCACGGACTTCACATACGACGCCTCGTGGACGCGCAGCAGTTGCGCGTCGGTGGCGGGCTGTGGCGCCAGCACCGGTGTGCCGGCGGCCAGCGCCTCCGCCGCGACCGCCTGCATCACCTCCGCGCGTTCAACGCGCTCGGGGTGTCCCGGGGGTGTGACGTGATTCGCAAACCGCGTGGAGGTGATGAGCGTCAGCACATTCAGCCGTCCAGAAACAGAAACGGGCGGAACGCCTCACGGCACCCCACCCGTCAATCATGCCGGAGTCCGGCGTGCTACTCGATGACGATGCCGAGCGTGTCCGTCCAGTCGAGATAGGCGAAGCTGCCCTCGGGCGGCGGGCCGCCGTTGGTCCACTTGCCGCCCTTCGACTGCCCGAGCTTCAGCCACGCCTCGCGCTCCATCTTGCCGCGGCCGACCGCGATGTGCATCAGGCTGATGCCCTTCTGCATCTTGATCTGATGCGACCACGGGTTCGGATCGCCGACGCCCTGGATCACCTCGATGCCGATCTTGTTCTGGAACGCCATGGCGGTCAGCACGTGACGCTCCGGGTCGTTGGTCCACATGTTCGGCGGATACGGAAACGCGCCCTTCGGCGGGAAGCGCCGCGGTTCAATCGGCTTCATCCCGAAGATCTCGATGACCTTCTTGATCGACGCGTTCGCGTCCGTGTTGGCAAAGCCGACGTGGCTGATGTTGAGCCCGCCGAAGAGGCCCGTCTGCTGCGTGGGCGCGGCCGGCATCGTGGGACGAGCCGTCGGCCCGACGATGATCGTCGCGCCGAACGCCGTCTCGCGGAAGTCCACCCACGCGTAGGTGCCGCCCTTCTTGCCGCCGGTCCACTTCCCGCCCTTCGATTCCAGCTCCGCGCGCACGGCGTCGACATCGCCGTCCTTGCCCACGCCGAGCGCCCAGATGCCCAGGCCGAACTTCTTCAGGTGGTCGCGCATCGGGCCCTTGCCCGTCGGCTGCACGATGGCGATGTAGAAGTTCGGCATCGGCACGTACGCGACCTTGGCCTTCTCCTTCTTCCCGTTCGGCAGCTCGTACTCGGCCTGCTCCACGGTCGGCACGGGAATGCCGAAGATGTCGCCATAGCCTTTCGCGGCCTTGGCAATGTCCGGCGTGATGACGACCAGGTGCGTCAGCGGCGCTCCCTGCAGAAGCGGCGCGGCCTGAGCCCGCGCGGGGGCCGGCGTGGCCACCAGACCAAGAACAGCCAACAACGGCAACATGACAATCAATCGGCGCATCGAGTCCCTCCCGTCCGCCTCGGTTCCGGCGGACGACACACTATACCCGTCCGGTGTCCTGCCGGTTCCCACGCGACTGGCCCGGTAAGCCCGGTTTCATGGCGCGAAAGCCTGCCGCGACAACTTGCGAATTCCGGTGGATTTCGACCGGGCACTGGTCTTGCTCCACGTGGCACCGGAGGTACGCATGATGTTCGACAGGATTCCGGCCGCGGCAGGCTGCGCCCTCGCCGCGCTGGTCCTCGTGACCGGGTGCTCCGGCAGTCCGACGGCGCTGTCCCCTTCGGCCAACCCAGGCTCTGCCACGCCGGGCGGCGGCGTGCCCGCCGGGCGCTTCTCGCTGCTGCGTCCGTCCCCGATCCGTACGCTGGCTGAGTTCCCTGCCTCAACAACCGGCGCCACGACCACGACCGCCTCTTCGCCGTGCACGCCGTTGCCGGCCACCCCCGGGGACACCGAGGCCGCGCCAGCCGAAGAAATGCCAGCCACGCCGGCTCCCGTGCCCTACGGCGGCTACTACTCCCTGCGGCAGGGCGGTATCCATACGCTTGAGGAATCCACCGCAGCCCCCACGCTGCCCTGTGCGACGGTGCAGATCACGATCGCGGGTTCCATTGGAACGGCGGCCTTCGATCCGAATCCGCTGTCCGCGCAGGTGGGTGATCAGATCGTGTGGGCGAACAACGATCTCCGCCCTCACAAGATCATCATCGACGACGGCTCACTCACGGGACTGATGGTCGGTGATCTGCTGCCGGGTGCCACAAGTGCCCCGTTCTCGCTGACGACTCCAACCGCGAGCTTCCACTGCGAGTACCACCCGTCGATGGTGGGCACGATCAACTCGGCATTGCCGGCGTCGACTCCCGGCGTGCCTGCACCCGCGAGCACGGGCACAGGAACGACCGCACCCG
>JBIKWH010000439.1:0-2629 GCA_044356435.1 Vicinamibacterales bacterium | reverse complement strand
CGTGAGCGGTACCAGCTCCATCACCCCTTCGTGCTCTATGTCGGCAACATCAAGCCGCACAAGAACCTCGTGCGCCTGATCGACGCCTTCGCGGGCCTGCGCCGAGACGGCTTCCCCGACCTGACGCTCCTCATCATCGGCGACGAGATCTCGAAGCTCCCGGCGCTCCGCCACGCCGTGCACTCGCACAAGCTGCACAAGCACGTCCGCTTCCTCGGCTTCCTGAGCGACCACACGCTCGCGGCGCTCTACCGGCTGGCTTCGGTGTTCGTCTTCCCGTCGCTCTATGAGGGCTTCGGACTGCCGCCGCTCGAGGCGATGGCCAGCGGGACGCCTGTCGTCACGTCGAATGTGTCCTCCATGCCTGAGGTCGCGGGAGATGCGGCCGTGCTGGTGGATCCGCACGACACGGTCGACATCAAGGACGGCATGAAGCGCGTGCTGACGGACGCGGCGCTGCGCGAGTCGCTCGTCAGGAAGGGGCTGGAGCGCGCCCGGCACTTCTCCTGGGAGACCTCCGTCAGGCAGACGCTGGCGGTGTATCACGAGGCCGCCGGCCGCTGATGCGTGTCGCCCTCGTCCACGACTGGCTGACCGGCATGCGCGGCGGCGAGAAGGTGCTCGACGTCCTCTGCGAGCTCTACCCCGACGCCGACCTCTTCACGCTCATCCACGAGCCCGGCCGGCTGAACCCGCGCATCGAGCGGCACCGGATCACCACCAGCGTGCTCCAGCAGTTCCCGGCGCTCAAGCGCCGCTACCGGCACTGCCTGCCGTTCTTCCCGGCTCTCATCGAGCGCTTCGACTTCTCCGGCTACGACCTCGTGGTCAGCAGCAGCCACTGCGTGGCGAAGTCCGTCATCGTGCCGCCAGGCACGGTGCACGTCTGCTACTGCCACTCGCCGATGCGGTACGCCTGGGACCAGTTCGAGGCCTACTTCGGCGTCGACCGCGTGGGGCCGGCGGCCCACTACCTGCTCTATCGGCCGGTCATGCGCCGGCTCGCCCGCTGGGATGCCCGGACGGCGGGCCGCGTCGGCCGCTTCGTCGCGAATTCCCGCTACGTTGCCGGGCGGATCGAGCGCTACTATAATCGGGCATCGACGGTGGTATATCCCCCTGTCGATACAACGTTTTACGAGCCCTCGGCAGCCGCACCTGGACCCCACTTTCTGATTGTGTCCGCCCTCGTTCCCTATAAACGGATCGACCTCGCGATTGACGCCACCCGTCGCGCCGGCCGGACTCTGCGCATCGTCGGTGAGGGCCCGGAGCGCGCCCGGCTCGAAGCCGAGGGCCACCGGCACGTGACGTTCCTCGGGCGTCTGCCTGACGAGGCCGTCCGCGAGGAGTACCGCCAGGCGGCCGCGGTGCTGCTCCCGGCCGAAGAGGACTTCGGCATCGTGCCGCTCGAAGCACAGGCGTGTGGCCGCCCGGTCGTCGCCCTCGGCAAGGGCGGCGCGCTCGAAACCGTCCTGGATGGCGAGACGGGCGTGCTCGTGCCGGACAGCGACCCGGCGACGTGGGCCGCGGCCCTCGCGCGCATCGACACCTTGCGACTCTCGCCTGACGCCGCCCGGCGTCAGGCCGAACGCTTCAGCCGCGACGCCTGCCTGACGCGCCTGAAGCAGGTCATCGACGAGACCGTGTCCGCCGGAGCCGGCCGCCAGTGGTAAAGCGCTACAACCGGCTGCTCGTCGCCTGGTACGTCCTGACGGACGCGCTGCTCGCCGGCTGGGCGTTCGTCCTCGCCTACGGCATCCGCTTCGAGAGCGGCCTGATCCCGGTCACGAAGGGGTATCCGCCCATCGACCAGTACTTCCGCGTGCTGCCGTTCGTCGTCCTGCTCACGCCGATTGCGTTTCATCTACAGGGCACGTACCGGCTGCGCCGCGGCCGCTCGCGCGTCGACGACTTCTTCGGCGTGCTCGTCGGCAGCGTGATCGCGGTGGTGCTCGGCGTCGTCTCGACGCTGTACATCCAGGCCTATTACGTGTCGGACGCGGCGAAGGCGCAGGGCGCCTACGAGGTCTCCCAGATGGTCTGGGGCATCTTCCTCGCCATCAACGTCGTGTTCGCATCCGCCTCACGCGAGTTCGTCCGCGAACTGCTCGAAAGGCGCTGGCGCGCGGGCATCGGCCTCAAGCGGATCCTGATTGCCGGCGCGGGCGACCTCGGCCGGATGGTGGCCGACCGGATGCTCCAGCACCGGGAGCTGGGCTACCAGGTGGTGGGCTTCGTCGACGATCGCGCCGGCGGGGATCACATCGGCTACCGGGGCCTGCCGCTGCTCGGCACGCTGAAGGACGTCGTGGAGGTCTCCCAGCGCGAGAAGGTCGACCAGCTCTACGTGGCGCTGCCGCTCGAGGAGCACTCGAAACTCCTCGATCTGTTTGACGCCACGAGCCGCGAGGTCATCGACGTCAAGGTCGTGCCCGACCTGCTCCAGTTCATCGCGCTGAAGGCCCGGCTGGAAGATCTCGACGGCCTGCCGATCATCAACATCAACGACGTGCCGCTCCAGGGCGTCAACGCCGGGATCAAGCGCGCGCTCGACATCGTGCTGTCCGCCGCGGCGCTGCTCGTGCTCGGCATCCCGATGGCGATTCTCGCGCTGCTCGTGAAGTAC
>JBIKWH010000438.1:0-2630 GCA_044356435.1 Vicinamibacterales bacterium | reverse complement strand
ATCCGCTCGGTGGCGGCGATGCGAATTTCGACAACATCGCGGCCTCGTTGAAGATGAGCCAGTCGCTGCTCGAGCGCTACATCACGGTGGCGCGCCGCGTGAGCCGCACGGCGCTGGCCGGCAACGTGCCGTCGTCGATTCAGTCCTTCAAGGCGCCTCAGGGTCTGCGGCAGGACATCCGCCTGGACGGCATGCCCTTCGGTTCGCGCGGCGGCCTCGCGGTTGACTATGTGTTCCCGCTGGACGCCCTCTACAAGATCGACATCACCCTCGGCGGCAGCCTCGGCGGCGACGGCTTCGGCGGGCCGAACGTGGATGGCGAATCGCTTGAACTGAGTCTCGACGGCGAGCAGGTGAAGGAGTGGGCGATCGTCACCCCGAAGCGGGAAGAGGGCGTCGCCGCGGCCATGGCGAATCGCAAGCGCGTCTTCACCCTGGAAGTGCCGGTGAAGGCGGGTCCGCACCGCCTGCTGGCCACCTTCCGCAAGGTTCGTCCCACCGTGGAGCAGGAGGGCGACCGCCTGCCGTTCGTGGGTCAGCAGTTGCCGGGTAACGCCGCGCCGCCCGGAGTGACCGAAGTGGTGGTGACCGGCCCGGTGAAGGTGCTCGGCAAGGGCGACACGCTGAGCCGGCGGCAGGTGCTGACGTGCTCGCCGAAGAGCGCCGCCGACGAGGAAACCTGCGCGCGGCAGATTCTCTCCACGCTGGCGCGCCGGGGTTTCCGCCGCCCGTCCACTGCCGACGACCTCGCCTACCTGATGCGTTTCTACAAGGAAGGCCGCACGGGTGGGGACTTCGAATCCGGCATCGAGCGTTCGGTGCGCGCGCTGCTCGTGAGCCCGGATTTCCTGTTCCGCATGGCCACGGAGCCGGCTGGCGCCACTCCTGGCACCTCGTATCGGGTCAGCAATCTTGAGCTGGCGTCGCGGCTCTCGTTCTTCCTGTGGAGCAGCATTCCCGACGACGAACTCCTGAATGTCGCGGTGAAGGGACAGCTCACGACGCCCGCGGTGCTCGAGCGCCAGGTGCGCCGCATGCTGAAGGACCCGAAGAGCGCCGCCATGACGCAGAGCTTTGCGTCCTTCTATCTCTGGATCCGCAACGTCGCGGACACGCAGATGGACGCCGACCTGTATCCGAACTTCGACGGCACGCTCCGGCAGGCGATGGCGAAGGAGACGGAGCTCTTTTTCGACAGCATCCGCACCGAGGACCGCAGCGTCCTCACCCTGCTCGATGCCGACTACACGTTCCTGAACGACCGGCTGGCCAGGCACTACGGCATCTCCGGCGTGGCCGGACCGGACTTCCGCCGCGTGTCGCTGACGGCCGACAGCCCGCGTCGGGGTCTCTTCGGCAAGGCCAGCATCCTGACCGTGACGTCCGTGCCGACGCGCACCTCGCCGGTGAAGCGTGGCAAGTGGCTGCTGGACAACGTGCTCGGCACACCGCCGCCCTCGCCGCCCGCCAACGTGCCGGCGCTGCCCGAGCAGAAGCAGGACGACGGCCGTGTGCTCTCCGTGCGTGAGCTGATGGCGAAGCACCGGGCGAACCCCGTCTGCTCCGGCTGCCACAACGTGATCGACCCGGTCGGGTTCGCGCTGGAGCAGTTCGACGCGATCGGCCGGTGGCGCGAGGTGGATCGCTCGTTCACGAAGATCGACCCGGCGGGCACGATGCCGGACGGGTCCAAGTTCGCGACCCTCGGCGACTTCCGCCAGCGGATCATCGGCAACCCGGAGCCGTTCGTGCGGACCTTCACCGAGAAGCTGATGATTTATGCGCTCGGCCGGCCGTTCGAGTCGTACGATGCGCCGGCGGTCCGGCGGGTGCTCCGCAACACGAGCGCCAGTGGCTACAAGTTCAATGAACTGGTCATGGGTGTCGTGAAGAGCGACCCGTTCCAGATGCGGCGGGTGGCGGATGCGCCGGTCGCCGTGTCGGCCTCGAAGTAAGGCACGTCGGACCATTAGGCAGGCAAGGAGAAGACTGATGCGAATGCGAGTGACTGGCGTGCTGGCAGGGTTGCTGCTCGTGGGTGCGGCCTCTACGGTGGCAGCGGCCGCGCGGGCCGTTCCGCTCGTCGAAGCGGTCAAGCGGGGTGATACCGCGGCGGTGCGCACCCTGGTGACGCAGAAGGTCAACGTCAACGCGACGGAGCCGGATGGCACCACGGCGCTGCATTGGGCGGCCGACCTGGGCGACGCGCGGACGGTGGACGTGCTGCTCAAGGCTGGCGCGACCCTGAAGATCGCCAACCGCTACGGCGCGACGCCGTTCGGGCTGGCGGCGGCCAAGGGCCATGCGGCGGTGCTTGAGCGGATGCTGCAGGCCGGCGAAGACGCCAACGCGGTGGTGAACGGCGAGCCGGTGCTGATGCAGGCCGCGCGCGCCGGCAGCGTGGACGCGATCAAGGCGCTCCTCGCGAAGGGCGCGGACGTGAATGTGAAGGAGTCCGTGCACGGGCAGACCCCGCTCATGTGGGCCGCGGCGGCCGGGCACAGCCCCGCGGTGCGGGCGCTGGTGGAAGCCGGCGGCGACATCAAGGCGCGCAACCGCGCGCCGGGCAAGGGCATCGAGAAGGACGTCGGCTTCCGGATCCCGGCCGACAACGACCCGCTCGGCATCCG
>JBIKWH010000468.1:0-2630 GCA_044356435.1 Vicinamibacterales bacterium | reverse complement strand
AATGTTTTATTTTCGTTAACCCAGTTTTTAACACTATTTATAGAGTTTGTGTTAATCACTACTCTATCAATAGTAGAAAATTGTTCCCAGATGTCTATGACTAAGTACTCTCCCTCTATTTGACTAAAGATTTTGTTGTTATTTAAGGCAATTAAGGTATTTTTACTTTTTAAAGTTTCAAGGTTTGCTTGATTTGAAATATAGATGAAATTTTCTTTTGGAAGTTCTATAGGAAAATCTTTTGCTGAGATTAAAAACTCTTCTTTGTTTGATTCTAACATCCCTCCTTTTACCAATGTAAAATCTAAATTTTCTTCGTTGGATTTTGTAACCAAAAATTCGCTTACTTTTTGAACTAACGGGAAAATGAAGTTTTCGTAACTAAAATAAATGAGAGCGCCGCCCCCAAAAATATTTAGTAATACTGTTAAAAGGTAGATCCAAATTACATTTTTTAGTTTAAGATTTAAAATTTTTTGCATTTTTGTAATTTTATCAGAAAACCTTGTAAAAATTATAATTAGATATCTACTATTAATTGATTCTTTGGTAAAATATTGTAAAAATTAATATATAATCAAAGATGATGGTAAAAGGTTTTCTTTTCAATTTTAGATTTTTAGTTTCATATCTTAAACCAGTAATATGGCTGATATTATTAGTCATAGCCCTCAATCCTCAAACATTTGCAAACGAACCTCTTGTGAAATATAAAATGATGCACAGAACAGACGCTAACGGAAATAGGATTCTCGAAAGCGATCCTAGAAGTTACGAAGATATTCGAGATTTTCCAAACTCTACGTTCGGAGACTTAAATTTTACAGTCCCAAGATTTGGACCAAAAGGAACAACTATAGACCCAAATAATCCTGAGGATAACTTCCCGGACGACTGTTACCCAGATTCAAACTCTCTATCAGGTAATATTGAGTTTACTGGCAGGGTTATTTCAAATATTTCAAATAATCCAATATCTGGAGCGGTTGTAGCAGTTTATATGGGCGCAGAAAACACATACAATCTTCCAGATGTGGACCACTTAAAAGATAGTAATGAGGATTCAAGCACTAGAAGGTTTGTTGTCGGAGGCAAAGATAGGTACGGAAGATTAACAAACTTATATTATTACGACATAGCTAAAGAAGGAAAGTTTAGAGTATTTGCTTGTAATGATTATAAAAAACTATCTGCAAATAGTCTAAGGACTCTTGCTCAAGTCAACCCAGACCAATTTGGGGCAAATGCCACAAAACCTCTTCCTGAGGGCTATACTCGAGCTGGAGATAACTCGATATATTATGACTACTCGATAGCATATCCAAAATTTAGTATTGCGGTTATATGTGGTCTTGCTGTCACTCCAGATAAGAAAAATATGACGCCTTTAATCGGAGAGATTTATTCTATTGTTACTTACAACGATGAATACAAACAACCTAATCGACCAAATTACATGAGAAAAGCAGGGTTTGATATTAGAGTAAATTGCCCGGATGATGTCCCTCCTTTTACTGTACCTATGAACTTGGATTATTCTTCCCCTTCAAACATCGCCTCATGCAGGATGGATGATATTTCTCCGAATTTATTAACTTACATGAATACTGTAAAAGCTCCTTTAAGAAATAGAGCATTTGATACATCTCCGGCTTCTTTGACAGTCCCAAACTCTACCGTAACTCCAAATCTATCGGCTCTACCTGAATGCACCCCGGGGGATTTATTTTGCTTAAAAAACTTTCTGACTTTAGCTATACCAAAGCCTGATAATGCGACAAATATCTTTAACTATGGAGATAAAACTTACTTAGATCCTGAGAGTGTGTCTGATAAGATTAAAGAACAAAGGTTTGCATATACTTACTCAATTATAGATAGAAAAGTTGATCTTGATGACACTAATAATACTTCGCAAGATTTTATTCCTAAGTCAAGAAACAGTACTCAAGGCCAACTTGATGCAAAAGTTGATTTAAGTTCGGCTATAGATGACTACAAGTTTGATTTAGGAACCCTTAGACAATTATATGGTTGCTTTACAAACTTAAACGCTCCGGAAACCAGCACTTCTGCGTATATTGATGATTTAAAATTCAATGATCTGGTAGTTGCAAGGCAACAAGGAACCCCCCAACAAGTTGAAGTAAAAAGAGCTGCTTATACTAATAATATAAGAATTCCAAGTTGTAGGGAGTTGTTTTGCGCAAGTCAAGTTAATCCAGACTCGAAACTTTGTAGATTTCCAAAAGCTGAACTGCTACATAGCAATATTCTTGCTTTAGATTCAGTTACAAGAAATCCAGATCACCCAAGTTTATACTACATAATAAACGCAACTTCTGCATATGGCCCTGCAGTTACATTAAGTACTCTTACTCACGAAGAGATAACAAAAAACTTTATGGTACTTGCAAAACAACTGATTAATTCGGATTTTAATCCAAAAGCAACTCACCCAGATCCTGCTATAAACGCAAGTTTAAATTATAAACCTGTGACAAACATTGGAGAAGTTCCGGGATGCTTTAATGACCAAGGAAATCTTGTATATCTTAATGGTCCGAATACTGTAAATGAAGGTTCCATAACCTATACATTTGAAGGAAATACCACAACATTTTACTCTC
>JBIKWH010000458.1:0-2634 GCA_044356435.1 Vicinamibacterales bacterium | reverse complement strand
GGTTACAAACGGCTATTCAACTTCAATTACACAAACGCCCGCCGACATCAGACGGTCGGGGGCAACGCCTCGATCATTCCGTGGACACCAGATTGGGCCACGGACGCATCAATCATCGTCAACTTTTCCGCGCCGGGTCTCAAGGACAAGTTTGTTCGCCTGCCAGAAGGTGCTCGTGAAGACTTCCTTCGCGTCGTTTCACAGGGGTTCCGCAGCGGTGTTGAAACCGTCGGTCAATATCGCGATCGATCCGACGTTCGCTACACTCAGATTACATCGCAGGTCACTGATTCTCTGCCGTATGTTGATGACTTCGATGAACAGATTATCGGTTGGCAGGTTGCGGCAATTCCCGATTCACAGAACCCAGCCGGGCTGCGGCAGGGCCAACGCCAATATGAAATCTTCGACGGCCGTCGCATTAACGGGGCCAACGGTGCCGATCGCAGTGTTTCACATCCCGGGGTGCCAATTTGGTACGGCGGAATAGAAACGCAGGTCGGGACAGATGTGCGAAACAATCGAGCGACAGCCCCCATCGGCTACCTCGCAGACTCCGCAGAGTTACAGAGTCAGATGCTGTATCAGTCACGACCGAATATGCTTGTGGGCGCGAAGATAATACCGGGAGTCTGGCGTACATCGACTGTGTATCAATCCTCGAACTTGTTTGAACGGATCTCTTACACGGTTAACCCAGTCCAACACTACTTGAACTATCTGGCCTTTTTCAACTCTACGGCTCCAATGTCCCAATGGTACACCACGGGACCTTCATTTTTATCCTTTATTGAGTCCTCCTTCGGAGTCGTGCAGGATAGCGTTTCACGTCCTGTCTACGCCGGGGCAGGCGTACCTCATCCAACAGAGAATGACGCTGAGCGATTTTTCGCTATGGGGCGGGCGGCCACAACGATGTTCCTCGCTCATCAGGGTGTAGCGGCCTCGGACATTACTTCATTCACACCCTATGTCACGCGGCAGATTGCATTTATTCAAATGGGCGCGCTTTCTGTCATGAATCCCGGAATGTACCTGGCAATGGGCCAGAATTTCTTCAGTCTCGACGTCCAACACTATATCCGCGAAACCTACAACGACTACGACTTCCACTGGATTGGTAAGTGGCACAATGTCACCGATCGCCGCGATTCCTATAACTTCGAATGGGTCACTAAAGACGAAGACGTATTCGGAACTGTCCCTCAGTACGCCACCATCACAAAAACCGTGCCCGTCGTCCAGCAGGTCCAGGAAACCGTCTGGACCACCGAAAACATCGTCCAGCAGCAGACCGTCATCGTTACGGAACGCATCGAACAAACCCAAAGCGGACTCGCCACTGCCGAATTTGCCAACGAATCGCTCCGCGCTGGTGCTATCATCGCCATCGACGCCGGCACCGATGCCAGCTTTGTCGGTCTGACCCGCGCCACCAATGCCCTCGGAGAAATCCTCGTCACCGCCGGCCGTGACGTCGTCCTCGACGGTGCCAAACCCGACGGCGCCGCCGCAGATTCACTCGCCGCCGTCGCTGACCTCCGCGCTGGACTCACCGTCAGCGTCTCCGGTGGCCGTGACGTCACCATGAAGAAAGATGCCGTGATCCACGCCGACGATGGCGACACCGCCACCGAAACAGGCGTCATCCGACTCACCGCCGGACAAACACTGACCGTCCAGAGCGATTCCTTTGGCGGTCACGAAGTCTATCTGCACTCCGGTGGTGACGTTCTGTTGCAGGCAAAACTGACCTCCGGGCACCTGATCGACGTGCAGGCCGGACTTGGCCCCGCTGGCATCGGCAGCGTCATTACCAACATCGAAACCGACCTCGAAACACTCGGCAGCGAAATTAACCTCGCGGCCGGTCCCAAAGGCGGCAATCTCCTGCTCACCAATGCCCAGATTCTTACCGCCGGTCCCATCACACTCGCGGCCCCCGCCGGTTCACTCGTGCATTCCGGTGGTCAGATTCTCGCTGACACCCTGTCGGCAATCGTGAAAAACGGCATCACCGCAAACCTCGATGTCCGAACCGTTTCCGCCAGTGTCACCGGCAGCGGTGATGTCAACCTCACCACCTCAGGCCCGGTCACTCTGGCCAATGTCACGGTCGCCAGCGGTTCAGTCGCTGTCGAAGGCTTTGGCGACATCACCGCTCAAAATGTCACCACTCAGGGCGGCTCCGGCGGCATTTCACTCACAGGACTTCAGGGCAACCTGACTCTCGGTAATATCTCTGCCTCAGGTACCCTCGATGTCCAGTCCGACCTCGGGCAAATCAGTAGCCTGCCAGGCACTACCGTCGCCGCCAACGAAGTGAATTACACAGGGCAACTGGCCGATGACTTCGCCTTCGCCACAGACGACGTCACCCTGATCACTCGCAACGCCGGTGACGTCGTTATCAACTACACCGGCAGCGGTCCGCTCACACTCCGCCAGGTCTACGTCCTCGCAGGTTCACTGATCGTCAACACCCCGGGCGACCTGATTGTCCTCGACGCCCGTCTGCTTTCCAACACCGGCGACTACTCCGTGCAACTCAATGCCGGCGGCAATGTCATCATCGATCACCTTGATGCTGGTGACTACGCCGCCACCACAGCAGACGCCGCAGCAATCCGCTCC
>JBIKWH010000474.1:0-2638 GCA_044356435.1 Vicinamibacterales bacterium | reverse complement strand
AGTTCCTCGGCATGCTGGGCATGCACGGAACCATCGAGGCCAACAACGCGATGCAAAATTGCGATGTGCTGATTGCCATCGGTGCCCGCTTCGACGACCGGGTGATCGGTAACCCCAAGCATTTCGCGCAGAACGAGCGCAAGATCATCCACATCGACATCGATCCCTCGAGCATCTCCAAGCGAGTCAAGGTCGATGTGCCTATCGTTGGAGATGTGCGCGATGTCCTGACCGAACTGATCGGCATGATCAGAGAGTCGGGGCTCAAGCCTGATGGTCAGGCCCTGGCGCAGTGGTGGGAGACCATCGAAGGCTGGCGCAGTCGTGATTGCCTGCGTTACGACCGGGGCAACAAGGACGTCATCAAGCCTCAGATGGTGATAGAGACGCTCTGGAACATGACCCGCGATGCCGATGCCTATGTCACCTCTGATGTGGGTCAACATCAAATGTGGGCGGCGCAGTTCTACAAGTTCGACCAGCCTCGTCGATGGATCAACTCTGGGGGCCTGGGCACCATGGGAGTGGGGATTCCGTATGCCATGGGCATCAAGTTGGCCAAGCCCGAGAGCGAGGTGTACTGCGTCACCGGCGAAGGTTCGGTGCAAATGTGTATCCAGGAACTCTCCACCTGCCTGCAGTACAACACCCCGATCAAGGTGCTTTCGCTCAATAACCGTTATCTGGGCATGGTGCGCCAGTGGCAAGAGATTGAGTACTCCGGCAGGTACAGCCACAGTTACATGGACGCGCTGCCCAACTTTGTCAAGTTGGCCGAGGCGTATGGGCATGTGGGCATGCTGATCGAGCGTCCCGAGGATGTAGAGCCCGCCTTGCGCGAGGCCCGCAAGCTCAAGGACCGCACTGTGTTCATGGATTTCCGGACCGATCCCACCGAGAACGTGTTCCCCATGGTCCAGGCCGGTAAGGGCATCACCGAGATGCTCTTGGGCAGCGAGGACCTCTGAGGCGGGAGATCGCATCTACTTTTTCCGTGCTCGGCCCAAGGCCGGGCCTCCCTTGACGAATCTATGGCTCGCCGAGCCCGTGCATTACCGTGTGCGGGGGAGGGCGGGGCAAATGAGGAAGTTCAAACATGAAACATATCATTGCGGTTTTGATTGAGAACGAGGCGGGAGCACTCTCGCGTGTGGTGGGTCTTTTTTCAGCCCGGGGCTACAACATTGAGTCCCTGACGGTGGCTCCGACCGAAGACCCGAGCCTGTCTCGCATGACCATACAGACGACTGGATCCGACGATGTGATCGAGCAGATCACCAAGCACCTCAACCGCCTGATCGAGGTGGTTAAAGTGGTCGATCTGACCGAAGGCGCTTACACCGAGCGTGAATTGATGATGGTCAAGGTTCGTGCGGTTGGCAAAGAGCGCGAGGAGATGAAGCGAATGGCAGACATCTTCCGGGGCCGGATCATCGATGTGACCGAAAAGAGCTACACCATCGAACTGACCGGCGATCAGTCGAAGAACGATGCCTTTCTCGAGGCCATTGATCGCAGCGCGATTCTTGAGACGGTTCGTACCGGGGCCAGTGGCATAGGCCGCGGAGAGAGAATTTTGCGCGTCTAAATTTTTCAAGGCTCGGCCATCCGTCCGTTCGGGTCGAGTCTGTCGAGGCCCTGCCGCGCGCAGGGTGCTTGAGCCCTTCGACAGGCTCAGCACGAACGGCAACACCTCAAGAGGAGATCAACCATGAAAGTTTTCTACGACAAAGACTGTGACCTGAGCCTGATCAAGGGCAAGACGGTGGCGATCATCGGCTACGGTAGCCAGGGCCATGCCCACGCGCAAAACCTCAACGACAGTGGCGTTAAGGTCGTCGTCGGTTTGCGCAAGGGCGGTGCATCCTGGGACAAGGTCGGCAAGGCTGGATTGAATGTCATGGAGGTCAATGACGCGGTCAAGGTGGCCGACGTGGTAATGATTCTGCTGCCTGACGAACAAATTTCTGAGGTCTATCGCAACAACGTGGAGCCGAACGCGAAGAAGGGCGCTTCGCTGGCCTTCGCGCATGGATTCAACATCCACTACAACCAGGTCGTTCCGCGCGCTGATCTGGACGTCTGGATGGTCGCTCCGAAGGCGCCAGGCCATACAGTGCGCAGCACCTATGCCCAAGGTGGCGGCGTCCCGCATCTGGTTGCCGTGCATCAGGATCGCAGCGGCAAGGCCCGTGATCTGGCCCTGTCCTATGCGATGGCCAATGGTGGCGGCAAAGCTGGCATCATAGAAACCAACTTCAAGGAAGAGACAGAGACCGACCTCTTCGGTGAGCAGGCGGTCCTTTGCGGCGGGACGGTCGAACTGATCAAAATGGGCTACGAAATCCTTGTGGAGGCCGGTTACGCCCCCGAGATGGCGTACTTCGAGTGTCTGCATGAGCTCAAGCTGATCGTCGATCTCATCTACGAGGGCGGCATTGCCAACATGAACTACTCGATCTCCAACAATGCGGAGTTCGGCGAGTATGTGACTGGCCCCGAGGTGATCAACGAGCAGTCGCGCGAGGCGATGCGTCGGGCCCTCAAGCGGATCCAGAACGGCGACTATGCCAAGCAGTTCATTCTTGAGGGGCGGACTGGTTATCCCAGCATGACTGCTCGTCGACGCAACATGTCC
>JBIKWH010000436.1:0-2646 GCA_044356435.1 Vicinamibacterales bacterium | reverse complement strand
AGGCGGAAGTGGCCTATACGGATGGGCGGGGTCGTCAGTCGTTGAGGTTGTCAGGACAATGAATCTGATGCGCGTCGCCCGCACCGTGGGCGTGGTGTGCCTGGCCGGGCTGCTGCTTGCGGCCTGCGGTGGCGGCGCGCGGTCGTACGGGCACGGAGAGAAGGCCGCGAGAAACGGCGACTGGGATTCGGCCGTCGCGTTCTATCGGCGCGCGGTTGAGAAGAGCCCCAACCGAAGCGACTACCGCATTGGTCTCGAGCGGGCCATGATCAACGCGTCCAGCGTGCACATGGACCAGGCGCGGGTCTTCGAGGCCCGGGCGCAGCTCGATGAGGCCCTCCGCGAGTATCGTCGCGCGAGCGAGTTCAATCCGACGAGCCGTGTCATCGGGTCGAAGGTGCAGGAGATCGAGCGTCGGGTCCGCGACCAGCTCGAGGCGGCGCAGCCGAAGACCTCGATTCAGCAGATGCGGGAGCGTGCCCGTCAGGAAGGGACCCCGCCCCTGCTGAACCTGACGATGAAGCTGCCGGTCATCCGGTTTGCCAACGCCAGCGTCCGCGACATCCTGAACTTCGTCGGCAGCTCGACGAGTCTGAACGTGACCTACGACCGCGACTTCCAGGATCGCGCGTACACCGTGCAGCTCGACAACATCACGCTCGAAGACGCGCTCAACCAGATCCTGTCGGCGAACCAGTACTTCTACAAGGTCGTCAACGACCACACCATCACGATCGTTCCCGACACGCCGCAGAAGCGCGCGCAGTACGAGGAGCAGGTCATCCGGACGTTCTATGTGTCGCACGCGGACGCGACCGAACTTGCGCAGTTGCTGACGACGATGATCCGGCTGCCGAACATGGCGGTGCAGCCGCGCATCGTCGCGAACAAGACCGCCAACACGATTACGGTCGGAGCGACGGCGAACGTCGCCGCGATCATCGAGAAGATCATCGAGTCCAACGACAACCCGCGGGCCGAGGTCGTCGTCGACGTGCAGATTCTCGAAATCAACCGGAGCCGGGCGAAGCAGTTCGGGCTGGATCTTTCGACCTACGCGATCGGCGGCGTGTTCTCCCCTGAGGCGGATATCAGGAGCACCGGAAACGCGGGTGCCGGCGCCGGGGCTGGGGCGGGTGCCGCGGCGGGTGGGTCCACATCACCTCAGTCCTTCAACCTGAACTCCATCTCCCGCGGCATCAATACGGGCGACTTCTATCTGTCCGTGCCGTCCGCGGTGATGCGGTTTCTCGAGAACGACACGGAGACCAAACTCATCGCCAAGCCGCAGCTCCGGGGGGCGGAAGGGCAGAAGATCACGCTGAACCTCGGCGACGACATCCCGGTGCCGTCGACGGTGTTCACGCCGTTCGCGCAGGGTGGCGCCAACATCAATCCGCTCACGTCGTTCAACTACAAGACGGTCGGCGTGGTCGTCGAGATGACACCGCGCGTGACCTTCGAGGACGACATCATCCTGGAACTGACCGTCGAGAGCAGCTCGCTCGGGCCGAGCATCACGATCGGCGGGCAGTCCCTGCCGTCGTTCGGCACCCGGAAAGTGCAGACCAAGCTGCGGCTGCGCGACGGCGAGTCGAACCTGCTCGCGGGTCTCCTTCGCGAGGACGAGCGCAAGTCGCTGAAGGGCTTCCCGGCGATTCTGCGGCTGCCCATCCTCAAGCAGCTCTTCTCGAGCAACGACAACGAGGTCAAGCAGACCGACATCGTCATGCTGCTGACGCCTCGGCTCGTGCGCACGCACGAACTGACACAGCAGGACGTGAGCCCGATCTTCATCGGCACGCAGCAGAACCTGGGCCTCGGTGGTCCGCCGCCGCTCATCGCGCCGGTCGAGGCCGCGCCCGCGAACGTGCCTGCCTCCGCGCCGGCATCCCCGGTCGCCCCCACTGGTGTGCCGCCCGCGCCGGTCATTCCGCCCGGTAGTTCCACAGTGCCTGGCACGACGACGCCGCAGGGCACCTCGCCTCAGGCGCTGCGCCTGCCGCAGGCCCCGCCGTCAGTCGTGCAGCCTCAGCCGAATGCCGCGGCAACACAGGTGCTGCTGACCTCGCCCTCTCCCGAGCTTCGCGTGGGCGGCGGGCCGTACACCGTGCCGATCTCCGTGTCGAATGCGTCACGCCTCTCGGCGCTCTCGATTACGGTGACGTTCAACCCGGCCGTGATGCGCGTGCGCACGGTGCAGGAGGGCAGCTTCATGCGCCAGGGTGGCAACGCGGCGCAGTTCACCCAGCAAGTGGACGGAGCCGCTGGCCGCATCGACCTGGCCGTGACCCGCACGCAGGATCAGGCCGGAGCCTCGGGCGCGGGTCTGGTCGCGGCGGTGCTCTTTGACGTCATCGGCCCTGGGCAGGCGAACTTCTCGTTGTCAGGGTCGGCCACGGTTCCAGGTGGCGGCGCGGCGGGGCTCCAGTTCGCGCCGTCGCCGGTCTCGGCGCGCTGAGGCACGACGAGCGATGGCCGGTCGCCAGCCGCTCCCGTGTCAGCCGCGCAACCGCGCGGCCGGTTTTACCTTCATCGAGCTCATCATTGTGACGACCATCGTCATGGTGCTCGCCTCGGCGGTGCTGCCGCTGAGCCAGGTCACGGCCCGTCGGCAGCGCGAGATGGACCTGCGGCGTGATCTGC
>JBIKWH010000435.1:0-2652 GCA_044356435.1 Vicinamibacterales bacterium | reverse complement strand
ATACGGTCGGAGGACCTCGCCGATACGGGCCGGCAGCACGTTCGACGCGGCGAAGCCGATCATCGTCGTGCGCCAGGCGTTGCGGATGCGCACGGGACCGACGGGCCGCATCAGGTACCGCCAGCGGATCGCACGGATGAGCATCATCGGCACAAAGAGGGTCGTGCCCAGGGTGAGGAGGCCGCGGTCGGCCGAGCGCATCCCGTTCCACACCTCACCCAGGTTCGCGTGGCGGAGGAACCACGCGACAAGCGCCACGGCGAGCAGCGACACGGCCACAGTACGAAGGGGCTTCAACGGGATGCTGTTCCTTGGAAGGCGTCCACAATATATCAGGGTGATCCGTCCCGTACACCGTGGGGATTGCGTACGGTTGCGGCTCGGACCGCGACCGCCCTAAGATCGCCTCCCGGCCCGGATCATCTGTGACGCCTCCCGAACCGCTGCTCGAATCTGCCCTGCCCGGCCTCGCTGTCTTCCGCCGCGGCAAGGTCCGCGATGTCTACGAGGTCGGTGACGCGCTGCTCATCGTCGCCACGGATCGGATCTCCGCCTTCGACTACGTCCTCGGGTCCGGCATTCCCGACAAGGGACGGATTCTGACGCAGCTCTCCCGCTATTGGTTCGGCCTGACCGGCGGCATCACCCCGAACCACCTGCGCGAGACGGACGTCGCGCGGTATCCCTCCGTCCTCGCGCCACACGCCGCGGCGCTCGGAGGCCGGTCGATGCTCGTGACCAGGACCGAGCCGATCCAGATCGAGTGCGTCGCCCGGGGGTACCTCTCCGGGTCCGGGTGGAAGGAGTATCTGGCGACGGGACAGGTGTGCGGCATCCCGCTCCCGGCCGGCCTTCGCGAGTCGGACCAGCTCCCGGCGCCGATCTTCACGCCGGCGACGAAGGCCTCCACCGGGCACGACATCAACATCAGTGAGGCGGAAGCGGGCCGGATCGTCGGCCCCGACCTCGTCGCCCGCATGAAGCGCGTCACGATGGACCTCTACGCCTTCGGCGTCGCGCACGCGGCGCGCGCGGGCATCATCCTCGCCGACACCAAGTTCGAGTTCGGTCTCACGCCGTCCGGCGACCTGCTGCTCATCGACGAGGCCATGACCCCCGACTCGTCCCGGTACTGGCCGGCCGACGCCTACCAGCCGGGCGGTCCGCAGCCGAGCTTCGACAAGCAGTTCGTCCGGGACTACCTGGAGCGCATCCACTGGAACAAGCAGCCGCCGGTGCCCTCCCTCCCGGACGAGGTCGTGGCCCGCACGCGCGAGAAGTATCTGGAGGCGTACCGCCGTCTGACTGGTGCGGACCTGCCGGAGGCCTGATGAAGGAACAGCTCGACCGCCTGGTCGGTGAGATGGTCTCCCGGGGCATCCGCTACGAGGACGCCCTGGCCGAGTTCGAGAAGCGCTTCATCATCGAGGCGCTGCGCTCGGTCGAAGGCAGCCTGGGACAGGCCGCCGAGCGTCTGGGCATGCACCGCAACACCCTCCGCCGCAAGCTGCAGGTCTACCGCATCCCACGCCGGCTCGTCAGCGAAGCCTGACCCCGCGCTGGCACTCTCCCCCCGAGAGTGCTAAACTCGCCAGCGGTACGGGGACGCGGCGGCTCGCCCACCCAGCACCAGACCGGGGCCCCAGGGCCCGAACAGCAACCTACCAGTCAGTGGAGTCGACCGAAATGAACGTCAGACCGCTACACGACCGCATCATCGTTCAGCGCCTCGAAGAAGCAGGCGAACAGAAGATCGGCGGCATCATCATCCCGGACAGCGCCAAGGAAAAGCCCCAGCAGGGCAAGGTCATCGCGGCCGGCGCCGGCAAGGTGAAGGAAGACGGCACCCGCCAGCCCCTCGACGTCAAGGCAGGCGACACGATTCTCTTCGGCAAGTACTCCGGCCAGGAGATCAAGGTCGAAGCCGAGGAATACCTGATCATGCGTGAGGACGAAGTCCTCGCGGTCATCGACGGCAAGAAGTAAGCGCGGACAAGGGAGAACAGCAGCAATGGCAAAGCAGATTATTTACGGTGAGCAGTCCCGCCAGGCCATCCTGCGCGGCGTGAACCAGCTCGCCGACGCAGTGAAGGTGACCCTCGGTCCGAAGGGCCGCAACGTGGTCCTCGACAAGAAGTTCGGCTCTCCGCTCATCACCAAGGACGGCGTCACCGTCGCCAAGGAAATCGACCTGAAGGACCCGCTCGAGAACATGGGCGCCCAGATGGTGCGCGAAGTGGCGAGCAAGACGTCCGACCTCGCCGGTGACGGCACCACGACCGCCACGGTGCTCGCCCAGGCGATCTACCGCGAAGGCGCGCGTAACGTGACGGCCGGCGCCAACCCGATGGAGCTCAAGCGCGGCATCGAGAAGGCCGTCGAGGCCGTCGTCGAGGAGCTGAAGAAGTTCAGCCGCGACGTGAAGGACAACAAGACCATCGCGCAGGTCGGCACCATCTCCGCCAACAGCGACGCCACGATCGGCAACATCATCGCCGAAGCCATGGAGAAGGTCGGCAAGGACGGCGTCATCACGGTCGAGGAAGCCCGCACGCTCGAGACGACGCTCGACGTCGTGGAAGGCATGCAGTTCGACCGTGGCTACCTCTCGCCGTACTTCGTGACCGACCCGGAGCGCATGGAAGTCGTGCT
>JBIKWH010000434.1:0-2657 GCA_044356435.1 Vicinamibacterales bacterium | reverse complement strand
CTCGGCATAGAGCGCGCGCTTGTCCTCGAGGTTCTCGGTGATGGCCTCGATGACGATGTCGCAGTCCTTGAGGTCCGCGAAGGACGTGGTGCCCTTCAGGTTCGCCAGCGTGGCGTCACGCTGCTCCTGCGTCAACTTGCCCTTCGCCACGCCGCCGTCGAGCAGGCCCGTGATCCGGCTGATGCCCTTCGCGAGGAACGTCTCGTTCACTTCCTTGACGACAGTCTTCAGGCCGGCCGCGGCGCAGGTCTGCGCAATGCCGCCGCCCATGAGTCCGCACCCGAGCACACCAACGGTCTTGATTGCCACGCGTCTACTCCTCGTTCCAGTTTTCGAGAGATGCCTTGACGGCCGAGAGGTACTGGTCGGCCAGCGCGCCGTCGATCAGCCGGTGATCGAACCCGAGCGTCAGGTTCATCATCGGCCGGACGGCAATCTGATCGTTCACGACGGCGGGCTTCTTCTCCACCGTGCCCAGCTCGAGGATCGCGACCTGCGGCTGGTTGATGATCGGCGTCGCAAACGACCCGCCGAAGTTGCCGGGGTTGGTCACGGTGAACGTGCCGCCCGTCACTTCCTCCGGCTTGAGCTGCTTGTTCCGCGCGCGTGTCGCCATGTCCGCGATGGCCCGCGCGATCTCGACGACGGTCAGCTTGTCCGCGTCCTTGAGCACCGGCACGATGAGGCCGGAATCCAGCGCCACGGCCACGCCCATGTTGATGTGGCCGCGGTAGATGACCTGGTCGCCGACGAGCGAGGCGTTCAACAGCGGAAAGTCCTTGAGCGCGCGCACGGCCGCCGCCGCGACAAACGGCAGGATGCTGACCTTCACGCCGCGCGCCTCGTACTGCGCCTTCCTGGCCTTGCGCCACTCCTCGACCTTGCCGCAGTCGACGAGGAAGACCGAGTACACATGCGCCGACGTATGCCGGCTCTCGATCATGTGCTGCGCGATCTTCTTGCGCATCACGCTCATCGGCTCGACGGTGTCGCCCGGTCCGACCGACAGAGACGTGCTGACCGCGGGCTTCGAGCCGCCGCCGAGCGTCCGCTCCACGTCGGCCTTCGTGATGCGCGACCCGCGGGCGGTGACCGTCGCCAGGTCGAGGCCGTTCACACGCGCCATGACACGCGCCGTCGGCGAGGCCTTGCCGCGGAACACACTTTCGACCGGTGGCGCTGCGCCGGACGACCGAGGTGCGGGAGCCGACGTGGGCGCCGCCGAGGAGGCGACCGGAGCGGCGGCCGCCGGCTTCGCGGCACCCGAGCCACCACCGGCGGCCTCGATGATCGCGATGACCGAGTTCACCTCGGCCATCTCACCCTGTTTGACGAGAATTTCGACGAGCGTGCCCGCGACGGGAGAGGGAATCTCCGCGTCCACCTTGTCGGTAGAGATCTCGAGCAGGGGTTCGTCGCGCCCCACGGTCTCGCCGATCTGCTTCAGCCACCGTGAGACGGTGCCCTCCGCGATCGACTCCCCCATCTGGGGCATGACTACGTCTGTGCGCACGCTAACCGATGATCTGCTTGGCGATGGTCTCGAGCTGCATGTTCGACGTGCCCTCGTAGATCTGGCCGATCTTGGCGTCGCGCCAGAACTTCTCGACCGGATACTCCTTGACGTATCCGTTGCCGCCGAACAGGTTGATGGCGAGCGAGGTGACCCGCTCGGCCACCTCGGAGGAATAGACCTTGGCCATGGCCGCCTCGTTCAGGAACGGCAGACCCATGTCGCGCAGGCGGGCGGCGTCGTACACGAGGAGCTTGGCCGTCTGCAGGTCGATCGCCGCGCGGGCGATCTGGTGGCGCACCGCCTGGAAGTCCGCGATGGCCTTGCCGAACTGCTTGCGCTCCTTGGTGTAGCTGATCATGGCGTCGAGCGCCGCGCGGGCCGCGCCGATCATCTGGGCGCCGATGCCGATGCGGCCCTCGTTCAGCGTATCCATGGCCACCTTGTAGCCCTTGCCCACTTCACCCATGACGTTGGCCTTCGGCACGCGGCAGCCGTCGAAGAGCAACTCGCAGGTGCTGCTGGCGCGAATGCCCAGCTTGTCTTCCTTCTTGCCCACCGAGAAGCCCGGCGTGCCGCGCTCCACGAGGAACGCCGTGATGCCCTTGTAGCCGGCCTCCGGGTTGACGTTGGCGAACACGATGAAGAGGTTGGCTTCGTTGCCGTTGGTAATCCAGAGCTTGCGGCCGGTCAGCACGTAGCTGTCACCGTCCTCCTTGCCGCGCGTCGCCATGGCGAAGGCGTCCGACCCGGAGCCGGCCTCGGACAGGGCGTAGGCGCCGATTGTGTCCTTGGCCACCATCGGGCAGTAGCGCTTGCGCAGGTCCTCGTTGCTCCACTTCAGCAGGGCGTTGATGAACAGCGTGTTCTGGACGTCGACAAACACGCCCACCGACGGGTCGACCCGCGAGAGCTGCTCGACGGCCAGGACGGAGTAGAAGAACGAGGCACCGGCGCCGCCGTACTCCTCCGGAATCTCGATGCCCATGATGCCGAGGTCAAACAGCTTGGGGATGAGGTTCTTGTCGAGCTTGGCGTGCTCATCCATCTCACGGACGAGCGGGCGGACTTCCTTGTCCGCAAACTCGTAGACGCTGTCCGCGAAAAGCTGTTCGTCCTCGCTGAGGCGCGAGAGGGCCGGTGT
>JBIKWH010000432.1:0-2662 GCA_044356435.1 Vicinamibacterales bacterium | reverse complement strand
GCTGAACCTCGGCGTCTGCGGTAGCTTCGACCGGGGCCTTGCCCTCGGTACGGTCGTGCATGTGACCGCCGACAGCCTTCCGGAGCTCGGCGTCGAGGACGGCCCGCACTTCATCCCGGCCACGGTGGTTGGCCTGGTCGGCGCGAACGACGCGCCCTTCACGAACGGCATCTTGCTCAACCGGACTCCTCCAGCCTGGCCGGGCCTCTCCACGCTCCCGGCCGTGACCGGCGTCACTGTCAATACGGTGCACGGGCACGAGCCATCCATCGCGGCGCTGGCGGAGCGCTGCCATGCGGACGTGGAGACGATGGAAGGCGCGGCGTTCTTCTACGCCTGCTTCGTGGCGGGCGTGCCGTGCGCCCAGGTCCGGGCCATCTCGAACTATGTCGAGCGCCGCAACCGGGCAGCGTGGAAGCTGCCCGAGGCCATCGAGGCCCTCAACCACACGGCCGTGACACTCGTGGAGGCACTATGAGGAAGCGGCTATGAGGCTCTCGCTCGGCTTCTCGCCCTGTCCGAACGACTGCTTCATGTTCGACGCGATCGTGCATGGCCGCATCGACCTGGAAGGACTCGAGTTCGACGTGCGCATGGCCGACGTGGAGGCCCTCAACCGGGACGCGTTCGCTGGCGCGATCGACGTCACCAAGCTCAGCTATCACGCGTTCGCCTACTGCGCGGGTCGGTATGCCCTGCTCGATGCCGGCAGCGCCCTGGGCCGCAACTGCGGGCCGCTGCTCATCTCGAAGCGGCCGATCGCCCGCGAGGAGGTCGTGGCCGGCCGTCTCCGGATCGCGATCCCGGGTCGCTACACGACCGCGAACTTCCTGCTCGGGCTGGCGTTCCCCGCGGCGACGGACCGGACGGAGCTGGTGTTCTCGGAGATCGAGCCGGCGCTGCTTCGGGGCGACTTCGACGCGGGGCTCATCATCCACGAGAATCGCTTCACCTACGAAGCGCACGGGCTGCGGAAGATCATCGACCTCGGCGAATTCTGGGAGTCGGAAACGGGCCTGCCGATTCCCCTCGGCGGGATCGTTGTGAAACGAACGCTCCCGCTCGAAGTCCAGCGGACGGTGGACCGCGTGCTCCGCCGCAGCGTCGAGCACGCGTTCGCTCATCGGGACGCCACGCTGCCGTTCGTCCGCGCGCACGCGCAGGAGATGAGCGACGAGGTGATGTTCAAGCACATCGACCTCTACGTGAACAGGTTCTCGGTGAGCCTCGGCACAGAAGGACGGCGGGCGGTCGAGGGTCTGTTCGCGCGGGCCGCCGCCACGGGCACGGCGCCAGCAATGCCCGCCGACCTCTTCGTCGGCTAGGGCGCGCCGCCGAACTGCCAGCCGAAGACGGCATTCAGGCGCAGGTGCGCCTCCCAGCCCATCCGGGCTTCCACGCCAACTGTGCCGCGCTGGCCCACCGGTACGCGGACGCCACCACCGGCCGTGAAGGCGCCCTCACGCGACGTATACGGGCCGCCTGAGAGGAACTGCTCGCGCGTCTGGTAGAGACCGCCGCCCACGACGACGAACGGTGTTGTGCGGGCCGTGTGGCCGGAGCCGGACCGGCGCAGATCGAAGGAGAGGTTCCCGGTCAGGACCAGATGGCTGTGACCGTCACCCTGGATGAACACCAGCTCGGGGCCGACGGCGAAGCGTGCGCCAACGTAGTAGCGGGCCGCAACCCCGGCCAGCGTCTCGCTGACCAGATGCCCATCGTCAGGAAACCCGACCCAGCCGGCCGAGCCGTCCACGGCGAGGCGCGTCTGCGCCGCCGCAGGCTGGGCCAGAGCGATCAACAGGGCCAGAACGGCGCAGCCGGAGGTGGCAGTGGTCTTCGTCCTCATGGGATCCCGCCCGATGTCAGCGCGGCTCCCGGCAGTTTCGCAGAAACGAAAAAGGGCCCGCACCCCCGAAAGGGTGCGGGCCCGAGGTACTGCCGCGTGCCGGTGCCGGGCACCGACAAGCGGCCGTCAGTCAGCGACTAGTCGTGATCCTTGTCGTGGTCACACTTGTCGCCCTTCTTGTGCTTGTTCTTCTTCTTGTCGTGGTCGCAGTTGTCGCCATCCCAGTGCCCGCGCACCCGAACAGTCACCTTGACCACGTTGCCCGCGACGCCCGAGGCGCTGCGCGGCACGTAAGTGAAGAAGTCATCACCGACGAACCCGGGCATCGGCGTGTAGAGGAAGCTGCCGTTGGCGGCCAGCACCACCGTTCCGCGCGTCGGAGCCGCGAAGAGCTGGGCATTGACCGAGAAGGCGTTGTCGTTCTTCAGCACACCCTTGTTCGGGAGCACCGTCAGCGACGTGTTCTTCTTCGTCGTGTAGTGGTCCTTGTGGGCGATCGGCGTCCCCGGCTTGCAGCCGGAGTCGTTGCTGTGGTCGTCGCTGCTGTGATCGTCGCTGCGGCCATCGCGGCTCCGGCCATCGCCACTGCGACCGTCGCGGCTCTTTCCGCTCTTGCCGCTGCGGTCGTCGCTCCGGCCATCGTCGCTCCGGCCGTCATTGCTCCGGCCATCGCGGCTGCGGTGATCACCGTTGCCGCAGGGTGACGTGATGCGGATCTTCACGGTGGCCACGTTGCTGTCGAGCGAGCCGTCGTTCGCCTTGTAGGTGAAGCTCACCGTGCCGGACCAGTTGGCCGTCGGCATGAAGGTCAGG
>JBIKWH010000431.1:0-2668 GCA_044356435.1 Vicinamibacterales bacterium | reverse complement strand
GGTCGGCCCTGGCGGCGACGTGATCGCCGCGCTGGACGTGGTCCGGAGCATCGTGGACGTGGAGCCGGTCGTCGACATTCCAGCCGTCCGGATGTACACGGAGCCGGACTTCGAAACGGCCGTCTTTCCCTTCACGACCGATGTGCCGCTGCTGACCAACTGGGGCCGGCCCATCCTGATGGGTCCGGGGTCCATCCACGTCGCCCATACCGACCACGAGCACCTGGCTGTCGACGAACTGGCCACGGCCATCGACCTCTACGCCGCTCTGGCGACCCGTCTCCTGTCCTAGGCGCCTGGCGCCGTCCTCCGTCAGCCCATCCGCTCGCCGGCATTCCGGCCAGCCGTGGCACGAATCCCGTGCCCTCAAGGTTTCCGTGCCAGGGTCGATTACTGGCGGGACCGAAGAGATGGCGCCATCTGGGCGCGAAAGGACAAGCCGTGTCTGCCCGTTTCGTTACCCGTGCTCGCGTTGCGAGCGCGGGTGCCTGTGTCGTGTTCGCTCTCACAGTTGTACCAGCGTTCTCAGCCGCTGTTGAGCCAGCCCCGTCCGCCGCTTCGGCGGTCGATCCGGCTCCTGCCGCTGCTCCGGCCGAGGGGGCGCCGACCGAACCCGAAGAGGGCGGCGACCTCGCTGTGCCCACCGTGCGGTGGGAGGTGGTGAAGAGCCGCCTGGCAAAGCGGGGACTCGAGGTCGGTGCCGCCTACGTCAGTGACGTGACGCGCCTGCCGGGGCGTTCGCGCGCCATCGCGCGGGGGCTCACCACGTCGTCTCTGACCGCGGACCTCGGCACGATCGCCGGACTCCCCGGAACGACCGCGTTCGTGTCCCACCAGTGGAAGCGAGGCGCCAACGGCGCCGATTCGATTCCCCTGGCTCAGGGCTTCTCGAACATCGACAACGCCGACTTCGGCAAGATCTACGAGGCCTTTGTCGAAACGCAGTTTGAGCGGTGGCCGGTGCGCGTCAAAGTCGGACAGGTGGATGCGAATACGGAGTTCGCCGCGGTGGACGGCGGCACCGACTTCATCAATCCGTCGATGGGCTTCAGCCCGACGATCTTTCTGCTTCCGACCTATCCGAACCCGGCGCCAGCGGTGAACGTGTTTGCCGACCCGGTGTCCCACCTGAATGTTGGCGTGGGCGTCTACGGGTCGCAGCAGGGTCCCTCGCGATGGCGGCATCCATTCGTGATCGGGCAGGCGACCGGGTCCTGGAGTCTGGGCGAAGGCTACGATGGGTATGTCCGGTTCGGGGCCTGGCGGCAGACGCTGGAGGCTGACACCGGCACGCCGGGCGCGCACAGCGGAACCTTCGCGGTGGTCCAGCAGACGGTCTGGCAGTCCGACCCAGGTGCCGAGGGGACGCGATCGCTGACCATCTTCGGGCAGTTCGGCAGCACGGCGTCGCTCCAGGCGCCCGTCGACCGCCACATCGGCGCCGGCGCCGCGTGGACGGGCGTGCTGAAGCGGCGCGCCGAGGATGTGTTCGGGTTTGGCGCGACGGCCGTCCGGATGGGCGCGGCCTCCGACAACCTGGGCGTCTCGGAAGTGGCGTTCGGCCCGTTCTACTACGTCCACGTCACCCAGGGTCTCAACGTCGGCCCGGACGTGCAGTTCGTCCGCCATCCCGGAGGCGATCCCTCGGCGTCAGGCGCGGCCGTGGTCACTCTTCGGATGGTCGCCGAATTCTAGGGCAGGTTCGTCGCCACGCCCGCCTCGTTTCCAGCGATCCCTGGATTCGGGGCGCGGCGTTGTACACTGAGGCCTCGGCGAGCCGCACCGCGGCCCGGACCCTGTGCGATCACAGACTGCGAACCGCGTCAGGGCCGGAAGGCAGCAGCGCTAAGCATCACCTGCGGTGCCGCAGGTCATCCGGACCGCGGTGGGGCTCGTCGACAACTCAGTTCCTCACCCCAACGACATGTCGTTTCAAGTCCTGGCCCGGAAGTGGCGCCCGCAGCGGTTCGACGACGTCGTGGGTCAGCAGGCCACCACGCGGACGCTCAGGAACGCCATCACGAGCGGTCGCGTCGCGCAGGCGTTCGTCTTCGCGGGCGCCCGCGGATGCGGCAAGACGACCACCGCCCGCATCCTGGCGAAAGCACTGAACTGCGTGAAGGGGCCCACCCCGGACCCGTGCGGCGAGTGCGACGCCTGCATCGAGATTGCGCAGGGCCGCGACATCGACGTGCTCGAGATCGACGCCGCGAGCCACACGGGCATCGACAACATCCGGGAAGTCGTGCTGGCCGGGCTCTCCATCGCGCCTGTCCGCGACCGCCACAAGGTCTTCATCATCGATGAGGTCCACCAGCTCTCCACGGCCTCGTTCAACGCGCTGCTGAAGTCCATCGAGGAGCCGCCGCCGCACGTCGTCTTCATGATGGCGACGACCGAGCTGCACAAGATTCCGGACACGATCCTCTCGCGCTCGCAGGTCTACGAGTTCCGCACGATCCCGACCGGTGCGATCGCGGCGCAGCTCAAGTCGATTGCCGCCGCGGAGGGCATCGAGGTGCCCGAGGCCGCGCTGATGCTGATCGCCCGCGCCGCCGAGGGCAGCATGCGGGATGCGCAGAGTGCCTTCGACCAGGTGATCGCCTTCGCGGGGCAGACGATCAGCGTGGACGATGTGTCCACGGTGCTCGGGCTCGTGGGCCGCGAC
>JBIKWH010000430.1:0-2669 GCA_044356435.1 Vicinamibacterales bacterium | reverse complement strand
TGCCCACTCCTTGAAGGTCGCCGTCTTCGGATCGAAGCGGCCGATGAAGAGCGCGCTCTGGTCGGTGTACCAGAAGTTGCCGTCCTTATCGAGGTCTCCGTCGTGCGCGATGGTGCCCTTTCGCGGCATGTCGTACTGCGTGATGATGACTTTCGTCTCCGCGCCCTTCGGCCGCGGCAGCGTCTTGAGGGTCGCGGGCAGGTTCTTCCCGGCGCCGTTCATATTGATCGTCGCCAGGTACGCGCCCAGGTCCGCCTTCGAGAGTGTCGGCCAGTAACCCCAGTTCGGGTTCTTGTCCGCGCGCTCCAGCGCCTCCTTGGGTTCGAGCACCGCGCGCACGCGACCCTCGTAGCCGTAGGCCGTGCCGTCCAGGTAGTACCGCTGCATGCGGGTGATCACGGCGGGGAACTGCTCGGCGGTGTGCCGGCTGCGGACGATGCGCTCGATGTTGTGGCAGTAGGCGCAGCTCGCCGCCTGAATCATCATCTTGTCCTTGTCGGCGTCCGACCCGGGCAGGTTCATCGCCCACTCGACGGACGTGAGCTGCCGCGAGACGTCGGACACCTTCAGGAGGCCCAGATCCAGCTTGCCGGTCTTCCCGGCCGTCACCGTGGCGGTCATCGCTGGTCCGAGCTCGTAGCCGACCGCGCGAATCGTGATGGCGTAGGTGCCGGGCACCAGATGCGTCCGAGGGAAGCTGTACTTGCCCTTTGCGTCGGAGACGACCGACACGTCGAAGATCGCCCCGTCACGGCGGGCCGTGACGACGACGCCCTCCATCTTGCCCTCGGCCTGCGAGACGACCTCGCCGGTGAGCGCCGAGGCGCCCTGCGCCCCGACGGAGACCGGAGCCGCCGCCAGCCCGGCTGCGAACGCCGCGGCGAGAATCCACCCGAACGACTGCTGTGCCATTGATGCCTCCATGGGCGGGTGGCCGCTCCATGCGGATCCGCCCGGCGGTTTTCCGGTGGGCCGGCCGGAAGGCCACGCTGGTGGCCTCCCGGCGGTCGGTGCGGGACTAGGCGAGCGAGAGCGTGCCCGTGCTGTCGCCGAATCGGTCGACGCGCACGTTCATCTTCTCCAGCATGCCGAGCTGGAGGTTCGTCAGTGGCGTGCCTTTCGGATGCCGCACGTGCCGGCCGGGCGTGATCCCGAACAGCTTGCCGCCCACGACCACGGTGGGCACGTCGTAGGGCAGGTGGACATTCGAATTGCTCATGCCCGAGCCGTACAGAATCATCGTGTGGTCGAGCAGCGACCCCTCGCCGTCCTTCGCCGCGCTCAGGGCGCGCAGGAAGTGCGAGAAGAGCTCCATGTGGAACACGTTCAGCTTCGCCTGGCGCTCCAGCTTCTCGACCTGGTCCTGGTGGTGGGAGAGCGCGTGGTGCTGGTCCGGCACGCCGATCTCCGGGTACGTCCGCACGCTGAGTTCCCGCGCCATCATGAAGGTCGAGATCCGGGTCATGTCCGCCTGCAGGGCGAGCGTATTCAGATCGAACATCAACTTCGCGTAGTCGGCGAACTCGGACGGAATGCCGGACGGCTGCGTGACCGTGGGCAGCTCCCGGTCGGCCTGCTGCTCGGCGCGCTGGATCCGCCGCTCCACGTCACGGACGGCGTCGACATACTCGTCGAGCTTGGCCTGGTCGGGCGCGCTCACGGTCTTCTTCAGCTCCGCCATGTCACCCAGGACGGAGTCGAGGATGCTGCGGTCGCGCTGCAGATCCGCGGCGCGCGTGCGCGGGTCGGTGCTGTCGCTCGTCCCGAACAGACGCTCGAAGGCGGCGCGCGGGTTGTGCTCCATCGGCAGCGGCGTCTTGGGCCCGCGCCAGCTCAGCGTGGAGGTGTAGGCGCAGGTGTAGCCGAGGTCGCACGCGCCGAGGATGTCGTTGGTTTCGAGTGCCAGCTCGAGCGACGCGAGCTGCGTCTCCCCGCCGATCTCCCGCGCGGCCACCTGATCCATCGAGATCCCGACCTGCATGTCGGGTCCCTCGGTGCGCTTCGCGTGCTGACCCGTGAGCCAGCAGGGCTGGATGCGCGAGTGCACGCCACCGCCGTCGCGCGCGTCGGCGTTCTGCATGTCCAGGCCGCCGACGACAACGACCCGGTTCTTGAACGGGGCGAGCGGGCTGAGGATGGGCGACAGCTCCAGCGGACCCTCCGTGGGGGGCGTCCACTTCTTCATGTACGCGCCCATCGGGCTGTACACGATGGCGAGGCGCTTGATCGGCGCCGCCGCCGTGCGGGCGGTCGGCACCAGCGCCGGCACCATGGCGTCGAGCAGCGGGAGCGCGAGCGCCGTGCCGGCGCCGCGCAGGATGGTGCGGCGGGAAAGATGCCTGCGGCTGATGATCATGATGTGGCTGGCCTCCTCATCTGGAACGGCATGCTCTTGACGATCTGGAGAATCACGGACGACCACCGGTAGTCATCCTTCGCCGACTCGCGCACGATGCGGCGCACGGCCGGCATGTCGTAGTGTTCCACGCCGCGCCCCAGCGCGTAGGTCAGCAGCTTGCTCGCGACGGTCGTCACGAAGGCGTCCGGCCGCTGCAGCAGCGCGCGCCGGAACTCGGCCGGTCCCGTGAACTTCGTCCCGTCCGGCAGCACGCCCGAGGCATCGACGCGGCTCTCGCCGTCGCCGTCGCGCCACTGGCCGACGCCGTCGA
>JBIKWH010000429.1:0-2677 GCA_044356435.1 Vicinamibacterales bacterium | reverse complement strand
CGCGAACGGTCCTCGTAGCGGAACGGCAACCGATACAGGAGGTCTTCGACGGTCTCGAGACCCGCCTTCTCGAAGTCGGCCGCCTTCCGGGGACCGACGCCTTTCAGAAACTGGAGCCGCAGCGCGAGCGGGTCGGCCGGCGGCGCCCCCGCGCCGCTCACTGGATGACCACCGCCTGACCCGGCCGAACCTCGAGGTTCTCGATGCCCACCGGCAGCGCGAAGGGGTCGTCGAGGCTGATGCCTCGTGGTCGTGAGGGCGACTTCGCATAGAAGCTCACCATCTCCTGCAGCAGCCACTTCGGCACGGTGATACCGGAGACCTGCGCCGACTCCAACGCGAACCGGCCGACGCCGGCATCCGTCCGGACGACGCCCGTGGCGACCACCGGCACGCGCCCGCCCAGGTAGCTCCACGGGTCCAGAAGGCCGCCGCGGCCGCGCTTCTTCCCCATCAACTCGAGATCCACGACGGCGCGGCCCTGTGCGCGGCCATCCCCGAGAAGCGTGACGCCGGGGTCGGTGACGCCGACCGGCAGCCGCTCACTGCCGTCGAAGGCCAGCCAGGAGTTCAGCTCACCCTCGCTGAAAGTGGTCCGCTTCGCCGGCGCGCCCGACGCCTGCGGCGCGGCCTTCATCACGGTGTCGATCTTCTTCGCGCAGGCCGCGGCCAGTTCCTTCGTCGCCGCAGGCGCGGCGGTCACCGCCAGCACCGCGCCGCTGACCCACGCCGCGGCCACGAGCGCCGCCACACGCCGCCGCGCCGGAACTCCCGCGCGTCTCGTCATGAGGTCACCACGCGTCCTGAGTCTAGCAATGCCCGCACCTCGGCTGCCCGCGGGAGCGCGCCCTGCGCACCGGGGCCGCCGCAGCTCAACGCGGCCGCCGCGCACGCGTACCGCAGGGCGGTCTGCACCTCCGGGCCCGACGGCGTTTCCAGCCAGGCGGCGATCACACCCGCGCGGAACACGTCCCCGGCGCCGGTGGAATCCACGCACGGTACGTCGAAGGCTGGCACGCTGATCCGGGTGCCACGCGCGAGGGCCAGGCATCCGCGGCGACCCAGCGTCACGCAGACGACCGCCGCCTGCGGGTTCCGCGCCGCGAGTGCCGCGAGCCCCGACTCGATGCTGACACCGGCGGCTGACACGAAGCCCTCGGAGGCAATCACCACGTCGGCGAGCGCCAGGAGCGGCGCCGCGGCCCGAGCCGCCTCGTCCACATCCACCACGACGCGTACGCCGGACTCGCGGGCGGCTCGTGCAACCCCGACCGCGGCGCGCATGTCGGTGCCATCCACGAGGAGCACCCGCGCGCCGCGCACGGCTGGGAGCGGCCACGACCCGTCGGGCAGGTTGAGGCGCGGGTCCCGATGCTCGATCACGCTCCGCGTGCCGTGCGTGCGGTCTACGACAATGACCGCCGAGCGCGTGGCCACGCCGGCAACACGCCGCGCGGCCGCCACATCGACCCCGTCGCCAGCCAGCGCCGACAGCAGAAAGTCTCCGCCCTCGTCTCCGCCCACGGATCCGGCGAACACGGCCCGCCACCCCAGACGACCTAATGCGCGGATCGCGGTGGCCACCTGCCCCCCGGGCAGCCGCGCCTGCGCCAGGGCGGTGGTCTTGCCGTCCGGCTGGGGAAACGCGTCAACCGTCAGGATCAGGTCGACGCTGCCCTCGCCCAGCCCGACCACGTCGGCTGGCGCGTCGTTCGGGGTCAGCGGCGGCAGGACCGGGCCTGCGACGGCGTGGGTGATGGCGGCACTCATGGCGTGATGCGGTTGATTTTCGCTCTTTATTCGCGTAGAGTCCATCCCGTTCCCGGGAGGACCGAGTGCAACCACTCACCAAGCGTCAGCGCGAGATTCTGGATTACCTCAACGACTTCATCCAGCAGCACGGCTACGCGCCGAGTCTGGAGGAGATCGGCCGGCGGTTCCATCTGTCGTCGCTGGCGACGGTGCACAAGCACCTGACCAATCTGCAGGAGAAGGGCTTCATCCGCCGCGCGTGGAACCGGAGCCGGTCCGTGGAGGTCATTCCGGCCAAGGTTGCCTCGCGGGCCGTCGAGCTTCCGCTGCTCGGCTACGTGGCCGCCGGCATCCCGATTGAGGCCGTCGCGTCGGAAGACACGATCTCCGTGCCGGAGCTGCTCGCGGGCAAGCGCGACAGCTACGTGCTCCGCGTGAAGGGCAATTCGATGATCGACGAGCAGATCTGCGACGGCGACTTCGTCGTGGTCGAGGATCGCCGGACGGCGCTCGACGGCGAGACCGTGGTGGCGCTGGTCGGTGGGTCGGACGTCACGCTGAAGAAGCTGTATCGCGAGAAGGACCGCGTGCGCCTCCAGCCCGCGAACCCGACGATGGCGCCGATCTACGTGGCGGCGGACCAGGTGCAGGTACAGGGCGTCGTCGTCGGCGTGATGCGGAAGTACTAGGTACAATCCGGCCCATGGCCGACGACACCCCGCGCGCTGCAATCAACTTCACCATCGTTCCGGACGAGACCCCGGGCGAGCCCCGCATCTACGCGAACTTCTGCTCAATCGCGCACACGCCCTTCGACTTCACACTGACCTTCTGCGAAGTGATGCCGCTCTCGGACGCCGCCGTCCGCAGCGCCGAAACGGACCACGTCGTGAAGGCGCCCGTCCGCGCGCGCGTGGCCGTGCCG
>JBIKWH010000428.1:0-2693 GCA_044356435.1 Vicinamibacterales bacterium | reverse complement strand
GCGCAGAATCTGCATGCAGCGCTCGCATCCCTCGTGCCAGTCCTTCACGACATAGAAGGAGAGCACGGGGCAGAGCTTCTCAATCGAGAGCGGGAAGTCGCGACCGACGCCTTTCAGCGGTGCGATGAGCGCGCGCGTTCCCTCTGGCACGACCAGTCCGACGTCTTTCGCGATGAACGCCGCGGACTTGCCGACGAGCTTCGGATTCGGCAGACGCTGGGCGGTGACGAGGGCGGCCGCCAGCTTCGCCGAGCCGGCGTCGTCCAGAAATGCCGCGCCCTGCGCCGTGAACTCGCGCCGGACCTCTTCGGCGATCGCCTCGTCGACGACCACCGAGTTGGGCGAGGAGCAGAGCACGCCGTTGTCGAAGGTCTTGCCGGTGATGATGTCGGAGACGGCCTTGCGGATGTCCGCGGTGCGCTCGATATAGCACGGCGCGTTGCCCGGGCCGACGCCGTAGGCTGGCTTGCCGGCGCTGTAGGCGGCACGCACGAGTCCCATGCCGCCGGTGGCGAGGATCACCGAGACCTCGCGCTGCTTCATCAGCGCCTGCGTGCCTTCGAGTGTCACGGTCCGCATCCAGCCCAGCGTGCCTGCCGGCGCGCCCGCGCGTGTGGCCGCCTCGTGCAGGATCTCCATCGTGCGGGTGATACAGCCGGCCGCGGAGGGGTGCGGGCTGACGACGACGGCGCACCGCGCCTTGACCGAGATCAGCGCCTTGTAGATGGCGGTTGACGTCGGGTTCGTCGACGGCACGATGGCCGCGACCACGCCGAAGGGCTCCGCGATCTCGATGACGCGGCGGTCTTCGTGCCGCGCCACCACGCCGACGGTCTTCATGGGCCTGATGAATTCGCGCACCCGGACCGAGGCAAAGAGGTTCTTCTGGACCTTGTCGGCGATCACGCCGTAGCCGGTTTCCTCGACGGCGAGACGGGCCAGGGCCTCGGCATGGGGGGTGACGGCGTCGGCCATCGCCTCGACGATGGCGTCAATCTGGGTCTGCGAGAGCTCCGCGAGCTGGTCCTGGGCCAGGCGCGCGGCGCGCGCCAGCGTGCGGGCTTCGTGAATGGAGGCGAGATCCCGATCGGTCTGCGGGGTCGTGATGGCGTCCGCAGCCATGGGCTACCCCTTCAGAATGCGCTCGACGTCCGCGTGCGGACGCGGGATGACGTGCACGGACACCAGCTCGCCGACCCGGCGGGCGGCGGCGGCGCCAGCGTCTGTGGCGGCCTTGACCGCGCCGACATCGCCGCGGACCATGACGGTGACATACCCGGCACCGATCTGCTCGGTGCCGACCAGTGCGACCAGGGCGGTCTTGACCATCGCGTCGGCCGCTTCCACCGCGCCGATCAGACCCTTGGTTTCAACCAGACCGAGCGCGTCTCCAGTCATCAGCGTGGAGGACTGTACCAGAATTGCGGAGTAACATGCCACTGAACATGCGCAGCGGAAACATGGTGATGGGGGCGCTGGCCGTGGTGGTGAGCGCCGTGTGCAACACGGCCTGTGGCCAGCAGGCGGACACCGCCGCGCCGGTCGCGACGCCAGCGGTGACGCTCGCGCGTCCCGAGGCCGTCGTCGGCGGGCCGCTCGAGATGAGCTACAGCTGGGCCGTAGCGAAGGACGCGCCGGCGTTCCCGGCGGACGGGTGGGTCTTTGTCCACTTCCTGGACGCCGACGGCGAGCTGCTGTGGACGGACGACCATGAGCCGCCCGGCGGCATGGCGGCGTGGAAGCCCGGCCAGACGGTCGCCTACACGCGCACGACGTTCGCACCGAAGCTCCCGTATGTGGGCGAGCTGATGATTGAGGTCGGGGCGTTCTCGCGCGGCAACGGGCAGCGGTTGCCGCTCGCGGGCACGACGAAGGGCCAGCGGTCCTATGAGGCCGGCCGACTGAATCTGCAGCTGCAGGGCGAAGCGCTGCTCGTCGTCTTCAAGGACGGCTGGCACGCGACGGAGCAGGCCGAGGGCAGTGCTCGCGAGTGGCAGTGGTCGAAGGGGACCGGCACGCTGGCCTTCCGCAATCCGAAGCGGGACGCTCTGCTCTATCTGGAAGTCGACCGCCCGGGCGGATTCCCGGAACCGCAGACCGTGACGGTCAAGCTGGGTGAGGCGGTTGTCGACACCTTCGCCCTGAAGTCCGGCGACAGCCTGCTCAGGCGCGTCGCGCTCTCCTCGGCGCAGCTCGGGGAGGCCGATGCGGTCGAGGTCCAGATCGCGGTGGACCGCACCTTCGTGCCTGCCGCGCTGCCCGGGGCCGCCAGCCGCGACGAGCGTGAACTCGGCATCCGGGTCTTCCGGGCCTTCGTGGAGGCGCGCTAGGCGCGCGGCGTCACCAGTGGAGTTCCGTTGCCGGCTGGCAACGCCGAACGGCGAGGTATCCGACGGCGTCTACGTCGCGGAGAGCGAGGCGCGTCTCAGGCAGCAGATGGAGGAGCGCGGAGTCCTCGTCCTCTCCGTCGAGCGGAAGGGCGGTGCCTTCAACCTGTCATGGCGGTCCGGGGCTGGAAAGGTTCAGCTCCGTGAGTTCCTCGTCTTCAACCAGGAACTGGCGACGCTCCTCAAGGCCGGGATGCCGCTCGTGCAGTCGCTCGACATCCTCCGGCAGCGCGTCGAGAACGCCACGTTGAAGGCGATTCTCGACGATGTGCACGCCAAGGTCCGGTCCGGGTCGGCGCTGTCGGA
>JBIKWH010000427.1:0-2699 GCA_044356435.1 Vicinamibacterales bacterium | reverse complement strand
CGTTGGTCGACTTCACTTCGACGACGCCGCCGCCGACCTCGAGCACGGAGACATCGAACGTGCCGCCGCCGAAGTCATAGACGACGATGGTTTCGTCACTCTTCTTGTCCAGACCGTAGGCCAGCGCGGCCGCGGTCGGCTCGTTGATGATGCGGAGCACGTTCAGCCCCGCGATCGCACCGGCATCCTTCGTGGCCTGGCGCTGCGCGTCGTTGAAGTAGGCCGGCACGGTGATCACCGCGTCCGTCACCTTCTCGCCGAGGAAGTCCTCTGCTGCGGTCTTCAGCTTCTGCAGCACGAGGGCGGAAATCTCCGGCGGCGAGTGCTTCGTGCCGCGGACGTCCACCCAGGCGTCGCCGTTGTCGCTCTTCACGACGGCGTAGGGGACGCGCGCGATCTCGCCGGCGACTTCGGCGTGCTTGCGGCCCATGAACCGCTTGATGGAGAAGATCGTGTTCTCCGGGTTCGTCACGGCCTGGCGCTTGGCAACCTGCCCGACCAGCCGCTCTCCGTCCTTCGTGAACGCGGCCACCGACGGCGTCGTGCGCGCGCCTTCCTGGTTGACGATGACGGCCGGCTCGCCCGCTTCCATCACGGCCACGACCGAGTTGGTCGTCCCGAGGTCGATACCAATCACTCTGCTCATATGCGTCTTCTCCAGCCGGTGGTCCCGGGCGTGTGAGGCGCTCGCGAGGGTCGCTGACGCCAACGGAGTTCATCCTAAAGCCATAGTGACTGTGTGTCAATAACATTTTCTTAGTGTTTATCACTCATATATGTGAATCAGGCAATGAAACAACGCCGTTCGGGCGGAGCATGCGGAGCTAACTGCTAGACCTGACTGGATTTCTGACCGTCTCCGGCGTGTGAGAACATGGCCGGGCACATGCGTATCCTGTTCATCGGCGACATCGTGGGCCGGGCCGGCCGGGAGCTGGTCAAGCAGGGCCTCGCTGGCCTGGTGGCCGAGCACGAAGTCGATCTCGTCATCGCCAACGCCGAGAACTCGGCCGCCGGATTCGGCATCACGCGGGAGATCGGCGACGAGCTCCTCAAGGCCGGCGTCGACGTGATGACCTCCGGCAATCACATCTGGGACAAGAAGGAAGCCTTCGACTACATCGCGTCGGAAGAGCGGCTGCTCCGCCCGGGCAACTACCCCGCGGGCTCTCGTGGCCGCGGCTCGGCGATCGTCCGCACGCGGATGGGCATCGCGGTCGGCGTGATCAACCTGATGGGCCGCGTCCACATGCCGCCGCTCGACGACCCCTTCGCGCTCGCCGTGAAGGAGATCGAGGCGATGCGCTCGCGGGCGAAGGTGATCTTCGTGGACTTCCACGCCGAGGCCACGAGCGAGAAGATGGCGATGGGCTGGCACCTCGATGGCCGCGTGACGGCCGTGGCGGGCACCCACACGCACGTGCAGACGGCGGACGAACGCCTGCTGCCGAAGGGCACGGCCTACATCACCGACGCGGGCATGACCGGCGCCCACGACGCGATCATCGGCATGGACGCAGCGGGCTCGCTCGCGCGCTTCCTCACCGGCATGCCCTCGCGCTTCGAGCCGGCGACCGCCAATCCGCGCCTCAACGGCGCGCTCATCGACGCCGACGACGAGACCGGCCTCGCGCGCTCGATCGTGCGCATCAGCCAGTCGTTGGCCGAGCTCACCGAGCTGACCGCACGCCACGCATGAGCCTGTTCGACCTGCTCGACGACCCCGACGAGCCTCCACAGAAGAAGGCGCCCACGGTGCCGGCGCAGCCGTCGCCCCGCGCCGCAGAAGCCGCGCCCGCACCTGCCCCGCGGACCAGCGCGCGCGTGGAAGCCGACGAGCCGGCCGCGCTGCAGACAGCGCGGAAGGTCCACACCGTCTCCCAGTTGACCGCGCGCATCCGCACGCTCCTCGAAAGCACGTTCGTGGAGATCTGGGTCGAGGGCGAGCTCTCGAACGCCCGCGTCTGGAACACCGGCCATCTCTATTTCACGCTCAAGGACGCCCAGGCGCAGATCAAGGGCGTGATGTTCCGCACGGCCCTCCAGAGGCTGCGCTTCAAGCCGCAAGACGGACTGCGCGTCGTGGCACGTGCGCGCGTCAGCGTCTACGACCCGAAGGGCGAGTACCAGATCGTCTGCGAGCATCTCGAGCCCGAAGGCCTGGGCGCGCTGCAGCTCGCCTTCGAGCAACTGAAGGAGCGCCTCGGCCGCGAGGGCCTCTTCGACGCCGAGCGCAAGCGGCCGCTGCCGGCGCTGCCCCGGAAGATCGGGATCGTGACCTCGCTCGACGGCGCGGCCGTGCGCGATATCGTGCGCGTGCTCCGCCGCCGTTACCCGAATGCGCACCTGGTCATCCGGCCCACCCGCGTCCAGGGCGACGGCGCCGCGATGGATGTCGCCCGCGCCGTGACGGCGATCGGCCGGGTGCCCGGCATCGACGCGGTGATCGTCGCGCGCGGCGGGGGCTCCATCGAGGATCTGTGGGCCTTCAACGAGGAGGTCGTGGCGCGGGCCATCGCCGGCTGCCCGGTGCCCACGATCTCGGGCGTCGGCCACGAGACGGACGTCACGATCGCGGACTTCGTCGCCGACGTGCGCGCGTCGACGCCCTCCGCCGCGGCCGAGCTCGTCGTGGCGCGGAAAGACGACTTCACCGGTCGCATCGATCGCCTGAGTGAGCGGCTCTCGGCGGCGGTCTC